>NZ_CALXRM010000011.1 GCF_944390845.1 uncultured Brachyspira sp. | reverse complement strand
GTCTGTTAAATTAAAATCCATATTGTTATTATACAATAGATTAAAAAAATGACAAACTTAAAAATTTTCAGTATATACTAAAAATTTTAGAGTTTGTCAACCGATGCACTTTATATAGAATTATCAACTTTTTTGCCACACACGCTCTGCGGACTTCGTCAAAGTTGCTGCCTACGGCACGCAGAGCGAAAAACGCAATTGCTAGAACTTTATATTTTAAGAATATATATTAAATATAGTGTAAACCCTAGTTTTAGGTCAAAAATGCAGTTGTTTTGGTTCTTTTATACTAATACCGAAAGGTACCTTGCCTACGGCACGCAGAGCGTCGGTAAAAGAACTGGGGTGTTACGAAGTACGCAGATCTGCACTCTGTGTGCTTCGCAGTGGGCAAAGCCACATATATTAAATAAATTTATAATCTTCTGTAAAAGTGAATGTGCAAGAAACAAATATATCATGCATAGCTATATTAGGATTATTTTGCATAGATTCGTATATTGTATTATAAGAATTGCTAATATGAACCAAGTCATTGAATGTATCTTTTTTAAAAATATTATTTGAAAAGCCGTCTATTAAAGCATCTTCAATATATTTATAGCTTGTAAATTGAGTTTTTAATATTTTATAACTTTTATTTCCTATATTTACTGTTGCTCTTTCATCAAATACAACATCTTTGAATGCATTTTCTGTACATATTTCAGGTATAAAATTAATTATTTCTTCCCTTATGTTTTTATCAACAATTATATTACTTATACTTTCAATAAACTTTTCATAATATCCATTCAATTTTTCGAATTCAAGTACATATTCTATAACAAAATATTCTATTTCTTCTTTAGTGTATGGATATTTTATATATGTTGCATCCGATTGAAGTATAAAGAAGAACTGTTTTATAGAAAAAAATTCTCCATTATTGTCCCATTTTATAATTTCATTTTGTACGCAATTTTCTAAGAGTTTATTTTGAACATTATTCATAGAACATTCAACCATAATTTCACCATCTGGCATTTTAGCACCATAAGTTTTTATGAAGCTTACTCTGTTATTATTAAGTATAAAAGGAACTTCTTTATAAATGGCATTCCATAAGAAACTAGAATATCCGTTTTCTTGATCAAATCCTACATATTCATTGTAGAAATCTTCTTTATTTTCTATATTTCCAAGACCTATCATAGGACTTTCACATACTGTAAAAATCTTTTTATTATCAAGTAAATAAGTTTCTATTTCATGATGAAAAATTCCTGAAAGAAAATCTAATATGCCTTGCAAAGCGGAATATACAAAATTATCAGATGAAAGTTCTATGGCTTTATATTCGTCTGATGCTATACTTGAAGATGAATCAAAAAATACATAATCAAAAAGTGGAGCTTTCACATAGAAATATATTGTACATAATACACTATTTTTCTTTTCCAGCTGAACTATTTTTGGTTCAATAGTAATATCATAACTTAAAAATTTAATAGTATCATTTTCTATTTTATTTTTTTCTGTTATAGTTTTATGAAGTCTATTTAATAATATATATTTGTAACTATTCATTTAATACCATTTTTAATATTTCATTAATTGATAATGGAGTTAAGTTATGAATATCACTAGCAACATTAAATGCCATATTATGATATTTTTTATCATTATGCCAATGTCCATGAATAAGCATTGTTCCGTTGTAGTAGCCTTCCCACTCCAATATAGGATAATGAAATAACACTATTTTTTTTATTTTTTCATTATATTTTTTGATATCTAATACATAATAATCTTTTATAAATTTAAATAATTTGATATCAAAATTTGGATTGTTTAAAAATTTATCATTATTTCCTTTAATTAAATATTTATTTCCTTTTAAATATTTAAGGAGTTCAGAAGTTTTTTTATAACCATTTTCATTTGAAAAATCACCTATGATATATATATCATCATTATCCGAAATTTTTTTATTCCAATTATCAACAAGTACATTGTGTAAAGAAATATAATCATCAAATTTATTTTTTCTGTTTCTCCCAATATGAAAAAAGTGAGTATCAGAAGTAAAATATATCATACAACTCCTACAATATATTTAAAAATAGTGAAAAATAATACATAATAATATATTTAAAGTTTGATAATATTTCAATCTTTAAATAATAAAGATGTAGACATTTAACAATTTTTATCATATAATAAATTATTATATTTTCAAGTAAAAATATTATTTACTATAGATATTTTCGGAGCTTTCCGATAATATATGGTAAGATTTTCAATTTTTATGGGGCGTATAAATGGATGATTATATAAAAAGTCTGCTTAAAGATTTCTTTGAAGAAGCATTTGAAATGCTTGATAGGCTTGAACAGAATATTCTTATTTTGGATAATGAAAGAAATAACGTAGATGCAATACAAGAAATATTCAGAGCAGTTCATACTTTAAAAGGAAGTGCTGGTGCAGTAGAACTTGTTGAAACACAAAAATATGCCCACAGATTTGAGGATTTACTTGACTTAATTAGAAATAATAAAATAGAAGTTGATGATGCTACTATAGATGTACTTTTAAAAGGTATAGATATATTAAAAGACCTTATTAATACAGCAAGCGAGGAAAGTACATATTCCGGAGATATAGAAGCTGAAATAAAAAAATTAGAAGATTTTAAAAATATGAAATTGGGTTCTGGTCCTGCACCATCTGCCGGAACAGATGCTCCTGCAGCAGCTGCTTCTAGTTCAGCCCCAACAGCTGTACCTGAAGCTGAGAAAAAAGTAAATAAATATGAACTTCTGCCAAATGACAGCGATTTACTTGGTATTATTAGAGATAACGTAGAAGAAAATGTAAAAACTAAATTGGTTCATGTAAGTTTTGACCCTGAAAGCCCTATGAGAACAGTAGGAGGGGTTCAAGTATTCGTTGCTCTTAAAGATGTAGGCGAAATAATGGGAAGCATACCTCCTCTTGAAGCTTTGGAAGGTGATGAGTTCTATGAGCATGTAACTTATATACTTGCTACTATTAAAGAAGATCAAACCATAATAGATGCTATTACATTACCAGATGTTACAAAAGAAATATCGCTTGAAGAAATAATATTAGAAGAATATGAAAAATTCCTTCAAGATAAAAAACAAAAAGAGGAAGCTCAAAAAGCAAAAGAAGCTGCAGCGGCATCTAACAATGCAGCTAAAAAACCTGATGCTGCTAAATCTGGAAAAGATCATAAAGTTGACAGACAAAGTTCTTTCTTAAGAGTAGAAAGTGACAGAATAGATGCTATGATGAACCAGGTGGGAGAGCTTGTAACAAATAAAAGTTCATATATACAGTATGATGATGATCTTACTTCATATCAAAAGATTATAGGTACTAGTATAAATGAAGTAAAAAGATATTATAGAGATAGTATTGTTCAGATACTTAGAAAATTTGAAGAGCATTTGCAGAAAAAAGAAGCTAAAGAAATTAGAAATACATATATAGACGGATTTAATAATAAATTAACTGAATTTGTAAAAATGGAAGAAGAGTTTAAAAATACTTTAGATAAGTTTAGAAACTCTTATCAGCTTCTTACTAGGGTAACAAATGAATTACAAGAAACTGTAATGAAAATAAGGATGTTGCCTATAGCACAAACATTCAATAGATTCCCTCGTTTAATAAGAGATTTATCAAGAGATTTAGGTAAAGAAGTAAAATTAGAAATGTACGGAGAGGAAACAGAATTAGATAAATCCGTTATTGAGGTATTAGTAGACCCATTGGTTCACATTATAAGAAATGCTATGGACCATGGTATAGAGCCTCCTGATGAAAGGGAAAAAGCCGGAAAACCTAGAACTGGTACTGTTGTTTTAGGTGCTTCGCATGAAGGTAACTTGATCATCATAAAAATATCCGATGACGGTAAAGGAATGATACCTCAAAAGATATTTGAAAGTGCAGTTAAAAAAGGCTTAGTATCAGCTGATGCTAAATTATCAGAAAAACAAATGTTAGAATATATATTTGCTCCTGGTTTTTCTACTGCAGCAAAAATTACCAATGTATCCGGTAGAGGTGTTGGTATGGACGTTGTTAAGAAAAGTTTAGAGAAAATAAATGGTACTGTTGGTATAGAAACAGAGTGGGGGAAGGGTTCTACATTTTTCTTGAGAATTCCTCTTACTGTTGCTATTATTCAGGCTCTTATTGTTGATGCTGAAAAAGAATATTATGCAGTTCCAATTAACAGTATATTGGAAACTATCAAAATAGATGTTAAAGATATTCAGGAATTAGAAGGTATAGAAGTTATTAAAGTTAGAGAAGATGTTATTAACGTATTAAGTATTAAGGAGTTATTCAGACTTCCTTCAAGATACAATAATATTAAATCTTATTATGCTGTTATTCTTTCATCTGAAGGTAAAAAAGTAGCATTGCTTGTTAATAACTTAATAGGTGAGCAGGATATAGTAATAAAAACTCTTAAAGACAATATCACAAAAAGTGAAGGTTTAGCTGGTGCTACTGTTTTGGGTGATGGTACTGTAAGCTTCATTTTGGATATTCAAACAATAGTAAGTCTTGGTACTAAGAGACTTATAGAGAGAGGAAAAGGCAATAACTCTAAAAATAATAAAAATGATTTAAGAAGCTTTATTGAAAAATTAAAAAATAATGGTATTCCAGAAGCTAATTCTGCTAAAGAATAATTATATTTAATTTTAGTATTGCTTATAAGAGTTTTTATTTTTCAAATATTTTGGGTACTTAATTCAAAGAGTTATATTCTTAGTTTTTTATATTCGCAAAGTATAAATTTATTTTAAAATCATATTCTATCAACTTATATAGAAAATATGTTATTAATCTAAGGAATTTAGTATATACCTAAACAACTATATTTTGTCAAAATAAATTTATATTTTTATTTTTATATCTGTGGCTTTGCCCACCGCTCTGCGTGCTTACGCAAGACCATACTTCTTTTGCCAATTAGGCACCTACTCGGTGGTGTCGCAAAGAAGCTATATCATCGACAGGCTCGGATACACTTCGCGAAGGACTGCATTTTTATAGGTTATACCCTATATTTAATAGGCATGTTTTTAATATAAAGTTCTAGCAATTGCGTTTGCCGTAAGCAGCAACTTTGACGAAGTCGCGGCAAAAAAGTAGATAATATCTATATAAAGTGCATCAGTTGACAAACTTAAAAATTTTCAGTATATATTCTATAAATACTTATAAAATAATAATAGACTTAATTTTTTTATTAAATAAATATTTTAATGAAATTAATATATATAATTATTTATATGATGCTCTAATTTTTATTATAAGTTTTTTAAATTAATTCAATAAATAATATTTAGCTATACACTAAAACTATATAAACTTTTTATAAAAAATTATCTTATAGAAGTTTTAAATTCTGATAGGAATGTTGTATCTTGATTATCTTTTACTATAGCTTTAGCATCATAGACTCCAGATGGAAGATATTTTCCATTTTTATCTATACCAGACCATATACATGTAGCACTTTGTTTGCTGCTTTCAATAACCAAGTCTTTTGAATCAACTAAATCGCCGCTTTGTGAATATATTTCAAGTTTGGCACTAATTATTTCTCCGCTTTTAATAGAAACTTTATAAGTAGTATGTTCTTCAGACGGAGTAAATGGGTTAGGGTAGTTGTAAAACTCTAAAATGGCAGAGCTAGGTTTATTTGGTGAACAGGAAATATAAAGGAAAGCCAAAATAATTAATATTAATTTAGCTTTCCTTATTCTCAATAAATTATTTAACATTAAAATAACTTAAAATTAATCAGTAGTAAATAATATTCTTCCGCAATGGAAACACATTATAATTTGATTTTGTCTTCTAACTTCATTAACAGTCATTTTAGGTATAGCTACATTACAAGCACTGCATTTATAATTTTCGATTTTAGCAAGAGCTTCACCTTTATTTTCTTTAATTCTCTTATAATTTTCTAATACAGCTATATCTATTTTGCTAAGAATAGTGTCTTTATATTTTTTGTATTCTTCTAAAACTACATCAGATTTTTGCTGAGAGTGAGTAGAGCTATAAAGTTCATAAGCTTTGATTTGTATTTCAGCTCTTTCAAGTTCTATTAAGAATTTAATTTGTTTTTCAGCTTCAAATTTTTCATCTAATTTTTTGAAAGATTCTAAAACGCTAGCAAGTTCATCATAACCTTTAGTAGCCATAACTTTGTCAAGTATTTCTTTTTGGTTAACCAAGAAGAATATTTGAGAAAGATTTAAAAGGTAATCTTGAGGGTTATCAAGATCAGAAAGTATAGCAAATACAAGTTTAACAGGGCTTTTTTCATCTGAATCTGAATCATAGTTAATTTCATCTTTCAAAAAACCTACGAATATGTCTGTTCTTCCGTAACCTTGAATTCTTCCATGTGGAACAGCAACACCATTACCAATATTAGTTGTGTATTCATCTTCACGTTTTTTGAATGCATCGAATATAGCGTCTGCTGAAGCAGAAGCAACAGGTGCAATTTTTTCACTTAAAGCTCTAAAAAGTGATTCTTTGTCTTTTGATTCCAAACCTTCAAATACATGTTCTTTTGTGATTTTGTCAATTATTTTGAGCATACAATCTCCTAATTTTATACATATATAATTATTATATTATAGTATATAAAAAATATCAACTTTATTTTTATATACTAAGCCCAACTTTATTCTGCAATACCAAGCAATGCTTTTCTTTCCTCTATAACTTTGTCAGCTAAAGGACCTGTAAGCTCTTGATAATGAGAATGCTCCATTTCAAAAGTACCTCTGCCGGAAGTAGATGCTTTCATTTCTATTGAATAAGTAAGTATTTCTGAAAGCGGTACTTCTGCTTTAATCATTTGTACTGTATTAGATGCTGCCTCCATACCTAAGATTTTGCCTCTTTTACCTGTGAGTTCGTTCATTATAGAACCTGTAAACTCCTCAGGTACATAAACAGTAACTTTCATAACTGGCTCTAATAATACAGGGCTTGCATTTTTGAATGCTTCTTTAGCTGCCATTGAGCCTGCTATTCTAAATGATAATTCATTAGAATCTACATCATGATATTTACCGTCATAGAGTCTTACTTTTATATCAACCATAGGATATCTTCCTAATGGTCCTTGTGCTAATGCATCTTGTATACCTTTTTCTACACCAGGTATATATTGTTTTGGTATAGCTCCTCCAAATATATCGTTTACAAATTCAAAACCGCCGTCACGTGGTAGAGGTGAAACTTCTAAATGAACTTCTCCAAACTGACCGCTTCCGCCTGATTGTTTTTTATGTCTGTATTGAGCTTGAGCTTGTTTTCTGATAGTTTCTCTATAAGCTACTCTTGGAACGCTTTGTTCTATTTCTGCTTTAGTAAGAGAAATAACTCTTTCCAATGCTAATTTTACTTGTAATGCTCCCATAGCTTTTATAATAGTTTCTTTAGTTTCACTATCAAACTCTACATTAAATGTTAAATCTTCCTGAGCAATAGTATCTAATACTTCCAATGCTTTAACATCATTTTTCAATATCTTAATTGCTGTAAAGTATATTGGCTGAGGAACTTTAAGAGGTAAGAATTGGAATGGTGAAGATGGAACACTTATTGTATCACCAGTTCTGCAGTCAGAAAGTTTTGCCAATACTCCGATATCTCCTGCTGTAATAGTATCGCTTTCTATTTGTTTTTTACCTCTTGCCATATATATATGAGCAACTTTTTCTTTTTTGCCGGTTCTTGAATTATATATTTCATCGCCGCTTTTTATGCTTCCGGAACGAACTTTAAAGAATGATATTCTTCCTGCATATTGGTCTATTGTAGTTTTAAATACAAATGCAGCAAAAGGATTATTTTCTCCTAATATAGATCTTGTTGCTGGTTCATTAGTTAAAAGATCTGTACCATCTGTAACAGGAACATAAGAAGGTGAAGGCATATATCTGATAATAGTATCAAGTACAGCACCCATACCTATATCTCTTATAGAAGTTCCGAAAAGAATAGGTACTACTTTATATTGAAGTATAGATTTTGTTAAAGCATCAATATATTCTTCATCTGTAAATTTACCGCCCTCTAAAAATCTCTCTGTAAGGCTGTCATCTACTTCGCATACTAATTCTTTTAATCTGTCGCGTGTAGCTCTGTATTCATCATAATATTCTTCAGGTATTTCTGCTTCTATGATTTTTCCATGTTCATCTCTAAAATAAGCCTTATGATAAATAACATCTATTATACCTTTGAAATCTTTACCATTACCCATAGGTATTTGTATAGGCACTACAGGAGGCTCTTTAAAGTTATGTTCTATTTTTTCTAATAATGTTTTATGATCAACCATTTCTTTGTCTATTTTATTAATAAAGACAATTCTTGGTCTTTTAAAATTATTAGCCATTTGCCAATGTTTTTCAGTTTCTATTTGAATACCAAATTCCGCATCAATTACAACTATACAAGATTCTGCAACTCTTAAAGCAGGGTTAATTTCACCGCTGAAATCTCCAGACCCCGGAATGTCAACCAGATTAATTTTATGATCTTTCCATTCAATAAAACTTAAAGAAGTACGTATAGACATTTTTTGTTTAATTTCTTCATCAGTATAATCACTGACTGTAGTACCTCTTTCGATTTCACCTTTCTTCTCTATGGCATTTGCTCTGAGAAGTAAAGCTTCGTTTAAAGTAGTTTTACCACTTCCTACATGGCCTAAAAGTACAACATTACGAATACTTTCTGGGTTATAAATTTTGCCCATAAACATTCCTCCTCTTATAACTGGTAATATTTTGATATAATAGATTATTTATTATACTATTGGATTGGTTTCTAAAGAAGCTTAAAGAATAAGCTGATTCATAGAAAACTAAGCAATGCATGATAATTCAAGTATAGTAAAAAAAATATGAAAAATCAACTTCTATATACATTTTTTATTATTATAAGTAATAATAAATTAATAAAATACAGAAATATACATTTTTGAAATATTGATAAAAATATAATTAAACTATAATATATGAAAAATTATAGTTGGGCTATTTTATGATTACTGATTTGTTTAAGAAAATTAATTTTAGATTATTTATAGTTTTGATTATACCTAAACAACTATATTTTGTCAAAAATAAATTTATATTTTTGTTTTTATATCTGGGGCTTTGCCCCATACCCCAGTTCTTTTATTGGTATAAAAGAACCAAAAAAACTGCATTTTTAGTCTAAATCTAGGTTATACCATACATTTAATACATATATTTTTAATATAAAGTTCTAGCAATTGCGTTTTTTGCAACTTTTTTGTGCGGCAAAAAAGTTGATAATATTACATAATGTGCAGTAGTCGGCAAAATGAAATCGTTTCAGTATATACAAGCTTTAATACCTTCTATTTATTCAATTTTTAGAATATATTTATTAGACAGTTATCCTGATTCAAGCGGAATAAATATAGCTTCTCAGCAAATGTGGCTTGGGATAATATATGAAGTATTTGAAGAAGCGATAATAGCTCCTTTATTTTTCTTTTTTGGTAATATCAAAGATGATGACATAAATAATCATAAAGAAATATTCATTAATAAAGTAAGAAGTTCTCTTATCATAATAACTTTTATATATATAATAATGGCTTTAATAATAAATATATTTGCCGGCAATTTAGTAAATGTAATGAAACAGCAAACAGAACTTTATGCACAAACAACAACTTATATAAAATTAGAATCATTTGCCAATATTGCTATAGTGCTATTTCATTTAATTATTGTAGCACATACTTCATTAGAAAATTATAAATCTATATTTGCAATTACAACAATAAAAATGGTTCTCACTATTATACTTGATATACTTTTTGTTTCTCAGTATCCTATATCATTAAATCTAGGTGTTAATGGAATTGCCTATAATAATATAATATCAAATTTAATATCTGTGATCATTGCCTTAATATTATTAGATAAAAGCGGATATAATATTTTTGCTAAGATAAAATTAAATTTCCTTTGGAATAAAAATATTACTTCATTAAATGTTATATCAGGTTTTGAGTCTTTTTATAGAAATTTGATTTATAGTATTGTGCTTGTAAGAATGATAAATATTGTAGGAGAGCAGGGTAACTATTGGATAGCTAATTCTTTTTTCTGGTCTTGGCTTTTGATACCAATAAATCAAATAGGTACTTTGATAAAAACAGATTTATCTAAAAAGCATAATAGAAGTTTAAAGCCTTATGTGTTTTAACGACTATATTTGTGATTATATGGATAGCTTTAATACCTACATATAAATATTTTTTGAAGTATATAATGAATGTTCAAAATCTTGATGTAATTATGAATCTGATTATGATACTTCTTCCATTTTATGTATTTTATGCTTACTATAATATCATATCAAATTTACTATATGCAATAGGACAGATAAAATATATATTACTTCAGTCATTTATAGTTAATACATTCTTTAACATTCCATACTTTATTTTATATTTAAAGGGTGTGTATGAAATTACTTTATTAAATATAACATTAAGATTTGGAATAGCTATGTTGGTATCAACTGTAATAATATATATAATTTATTTCTGTATGATAAAAAAAACTAAGGAATAAAGAAATATAATATTTATAATTAACTTTTAATTTTATAATATAATTTTTAATATTTTGACAAACTATTATATTTTTAGTATAATAGCTTATATGGCAACTAATATTAATAAAAAAAAATATTTTAATACTTTGAATGATTATTTTGTCAGATATCTTTTTGCTGATAAAGGAAGCGAAGTTATTTTATTAGACTTTATTAATTCTATAATGCTTAATGCAGGTATGAAAACTTTCCGTTCAGTAGAAATACTTACTCCTTTTAATTATAAAAGCAATAAAAGTAATAAAGAAACTATAGTAGATG
This sequence comes from uncultured Brachyspira sp., assembly GCF_944390845.1. Classification (GTDB taxonomy): domain Bacteria; phylum Spirochaetota; class Brachyspiria; order Brachyspirales; family Brachyspiraceae; genus Brachyspira; species Brachyspira pulli. Next base: position 55,914 of record NZ_CALXRM010000011.1, on the reverse strand, counting down.
TTAAATGTATAACACAAAATGGAGCAGTTGTTATTATAGAGATTCAATTACAAGGTAATTCAAGATTTCCAGAGAGAATACTTTATTATTGGGCTGTTAATTATAGTAAATTATTGAAACATGGCGAAAAATATGATGAGCTTACTCCTGTAATTAGTATTAATCTTCTTAATTTTAATTTAGATAAAAAGAACAATATTCATTCCTGTTATATGCTTTATGAAATGAATAATAAAAGGTTATTAACTGATCATTTACAAATACATATAATTGAATTAAAAAAATTTAAGAAAAATTTATTAGCAAAAGATTTAAATTGCTGGCTTAAATTTTTTACATCAAAAAATGTGGAGGCTTCTATGTCTGAAATAGTAAAAGAAAAACCTATAATGGAACAAGTACAGAAAAAATATAATAATTTTGTAAAAAGTAAATTAATGATGACTGAATATGAGAAAAAAGAAGCTTATTTATACGGCAATCAAATAATGCTTGCTGAGGAAAGAAGATTAGGTAAAGAGGAAGGTATAAAAGTAGGTAAAGAAGAAGGTATAAAAGAAAATCAAATATTAATAGCAAAAAATATGAAAAATAAAAATATGGATATACAGCTTATAAGTGAATTAACAGGTCTTAGCATTGAAGAAATTAATAAACTTTAAATAGTGTATACCTAAACAACTATATTTTGTCAATTTTTGTTTTTTCAATTTTATTGTTTGTGGTGGCTTTGCCCCACCGCTCTACGTACTTCGTAACACCCCCAATTCTTTTGCGACCGCAGGGAGTGCCGTGACTGAAAGGAGTACCTTTAGGTATGGTATTGGCACAAAGAACCTATATCCTCGACAGGCTCGGATACGCTTCGCGAAAGACTGCATTTTTAGTTTAAATCTAGGTTATACCATACATTTAATACATATATTTTTTAATATAAAGTTCTAGCAATTGCGTTTTTCGCTCTGCGTGCCGTAGGCAGCAACTTTTTTGTGCGGCAAAAAAGTTGATAATATTACATAATGTGCAGTAGTCGGCAAAATGAAATCGTTTCAGTATATACAGAGATTTTAATAAAGTAAAACAATTATTTTATAAATAAATATTTATAAAAGCTGTCATTTTTTATATAAGGCAGCAACTCGTACATATTTACATCAATAGAAGAGTATTCTATTTTGTCAGCAGGAAAATAAAAATTAATTGTTACAGAAGCATCATTATTAAAATATATTTCTGCATAATCTAAACTTGTAACTCTTTCATCAAAATATTCTCCAAAATTATCATAGTCGTAATTAGAAACTTGTTCTTTTATTTTTGATTTTATAAAATTTCTGAAACCTATAGTATCATACACTAAATCATTTAATTTGTTATTTACTCTATTGAATGTATTTATTGAGAATATACTTACCACAGTATCATGAACCATTCCAACTCCTCCATAATACCCATTGGAATAATATATTATAGAAAATATTTTATCATCAAAATAACTATGAAGTCTTGAAGATTCAGTATAACTTAAATTAGCCATGTAATCATCATTGCTAAGTGTTTCATCAAGACTGTTATTTAAATCATATATGAATTGATTTAATGTAGTACTTTTTGACTCTAAATTTTCTATTGCTATTCCTTCGTCTTCTATGTATATTCCGCCAATAGAGCCTTCATTTCCTTGATATTCTTTTTCTATATATATTTCATAAATTGAATGTATAAATTTTGAAGTTCTTATATTACAGTCTAAATATTTATTATTGTTTCTCCATTTGCCATTCAAATTAATATAATTTTCAGTTTTTGAATTGATGATATTATATAATTGATCTTCATTAAATGTAAAAGCAAATATTTCATTATCATTTGCTTTTATTGTCATTGATTTTTTATTAATAGTTCCTTCTAGTTTTATTGGAGTATTTATTTTGTCATATTTATAATGTCCTATTATAGAAGCTGTTTTTCCTGACATTATGGAATCGGGGTTTATTATTTTTATATACATACTTATAGGGTATTTATCTATACTTCCTTTAAAAGTAATAAGTAAATATTTATCTATAGAAGTATTAGGGTAAAGATATAATGCAATAATAAAAAATAATAATAAAATTTTTTTCATAATTGAACCTTTATTTAGTATTAAAAAACCTGCCCTAATAAAGTATTAAGACAGGATTTTATTATTGATTGATTTAATTTATAAAATAATATTTTCTATTATCACTCAACCCAGCCTTTAGAAGTCATAAGAGTAATATCTATACCTTTTGTAATATCAATAGTACTAAATGATGTTCTAAATACAAAAGAGCTGTCTGATGCAGTCATAGAATCAATTTTTGATACTGCTTTTATGTCAGATGTTATGCCGCCTGACGTATCTTTAGAAAAATTGAAACTGCTTCCAGACCAATTAATTCCTATTTCTGAAAGTTTAATTTTTAATCTTTGTATTACATCTGTTTTATTGAGACCAGTAGCAGTACTATTTATATAACTTATGCTTCCATTTTTTCCAAACTCAGTAGTATTATCAGCAAATCTTAATTCGTTTACGCTAGATGATGCTGAAAAACTAGGTGAAAAGTCAACCATATTAAATGTTACATTGTCATTTACCATTATATTAATAGTCTCTTCAGAACCTGTATAAGTTTGTCCTGATATTCCCTCAATAAATGCTTTTATTATAGCTTTATCATTTACTATTTGATGATCTTTTTTTAAATTTACATACAAATCTATATCTTTAGTCAAAGTATTACTGTCTTTTCTATATGATATTGTTAATGTCATTTTATATATTTGAGAAGTTTTTACTTTAATATTAAAATCCTCTAATATCTTTAGAGTTTCTACCCAATTTATCATTAGCTTTGGACTTAAGGTAGAAATAAGATCCATAAATATTTTTAAACTTGATACATTCCAATTATCTTGTATACCTTCTGCCTGTTTTAATTGAGAAGGTTTTATGCTGGAAATAGTTATTCCTGCCTCTTTTTTTATTGTAAATGGGGCTTCTTTAGTAAAATCAGTTCCTGTATAAAGAGAAATATCTAAAGGCATATCGGCAGACTTACCTGCTCCGTCTATTGATATATCTTCTTCTGTAACTGGAGGAGTAGAGTTTATTTTTACTGTTATAGTAAATTCATTATTAGCTAAAGAAGCAGTTAAATCATCAGCAAATTGCATACCTTCTGCAGGAGATACGCTTACTTTTATGATTCCATCTTTATCAGCTGTTACTTCCTGCTGCCAAGTTAATGAATCTATATTGTTTATTACTATATTTTCTTTAGATAATGCTTTTAATGCAGTTTTTATTGATGTTAATGCTGTTTCTGCTGTTATTTCTTTTTCAGATGTTAAAGTTAAAGAATTATTTGCTGTTTGTGCTGTGAAATCAGTTACTTTAATAGCACCAAGCCACTCTGTAAAATTTTGAAGAGATACCTTACCAGGCTGTATTGTATCTGGTGTTGTAGGTGTTTTTTTACAGCTTGCAATAAAAATCATCATTACAATCGTAATCAATGCAAGTGTTTTTTTCATTTTGGTTGCTCCTTAAATATTTTTTATTTATAACAATTAAAGATTTTTTATTATCTTTAATAAGTTATCAAGTTTTTAAAAGCGTTTATCTATATTAAATATACTGAAAATTTTTAAGTTTGTCAATTTTTTAGTCAACTTTTTCCCGCCGCAAAAAGTTGCAAAAAGTGCAAGGATAGAATTAGTACTAAATCATACTAAAATTGTCTTACATGTAAGATAATTTATTAAATTAAAGCCCAAATGTAGCCTTTTTGCTTCTTTGTGGCAACAAAAGAAGTGGGGTATGGGGCAAAGCCCCAGATATAAAAACAAAAATATAACTTTACTTTTGACAAAGTATAGTTGTTTAGGTATATATTTGCTCTTTATTCAATGTTGTTAATCAATAAAGTATGAACCTAAGTATGGTTAGGTATGATTTTTGTTTTCGCTTATGATGCTGTAAAACTGTTTAGAGAATTTTTTCCTGTCAAAAGAATCATTGTCATAAGAATTGTATAAACTTAAAAGTATTAAAGATAATAATAATATGCTTGATTCATCAGGATTTAAATTGCTCTTTTTATAATCATTTAATATAGTGTTTAAATACTTATCATTGAAAGTTTCTTTAAAATCATCATCATTTATATTAAATATATTTTTTACTTCTAAGCATATAGAACTTACAAGATCATCTTCTATATTTTTTATGTTTTTTATAATCTCTTTCATCTTCATAAATAACTCCTTATTTTTTATTATTTTTGATAAGAAAAGTATTTCAAAAGATTTATTTTCAAAAATTATTTTTTCTATCTCTCTTATCTCAAGCCCGTAGGATTTTAACTTTACTATCTCTTTTACAATATCAAGATGCTCCATTATGTAGTACCTGCTTTCTGTTCTGATCATTCCTCTTTCAACTCTGTATGCCGGAAGAAGCTCTTTATTATCCCATTCTCTTAATAAATTAATGCTCATATTATTTATATTATTTTTTTCCAAAAGATTTAAAAATTCTCCTATGGACATTAATCTTTTTTTGCTTTTCAAAATAAATAAATATTTTGGCAAGTAATATTTTTTATTCTTTATAAAATAATATAAATCAAAATTGTTTATGTCCCTCTTAGCATTTATATCTATATTGTTGTTTTCATCTCTTTTAGCCATTTTGCATTTACCTTATTTATTAAAAAGTTATAATCATAGATCCGTTAGCTGTTTTTTTATTTAATTTGTACTTGTATCCTAAATCTTGGTATTTTTTAGCTTGTTTTAAAACAACATATTTCAAAACAGGTATTTTATTTTTACTATGAACCCCTCTGCCAAATACCACCTCCATATTAATGCTTAAACTATCTCCGAATACTATTTTTAATGTGTATAGTATCTTTAATAAATTTGTGAAATACTCTCTCACTTCTTTTGCTCTTTTTCTATGTAAGTCAATAGATAAGTAAATGTTCATTATACAATCTCCTTAAATATTATTATTAAATTTTTTAATACCTCGTTATCATTAGATACAAACTTTTTATAATACCTTTCATTAACTTTAATTGTTTAAGCCGCCCCAAACCAATAAATAATTTGAAGCGGCCAGAAGAAATAATTTTATTTATTATTTCTTTTGATTAGGGTTCATCTGTTTGCCTCTATTACCTTGATTCTTGTCATAGGTAATATTTGTTCCAGATGTACCTTTGTTGGCATTTGAAATGTCAGCATTATGATTTGATTTTTTACTCATATTGAGCCTCCTTATATGAAAATTATATTTAGTTAGATACATATTTTTTTATCTAACCATAGTTATATATTAGGACTTTTATACTAATTTATCATTTGACATATTCGTATGGAGGTCAATCGAGAATTTTTTTTTTGATTTTTTTTAGATATTTTTTATAGGAATTTCTATTGATTTGTATATATTATAGAAGTTATTGATTTTTTTGATTATATCTTCTGTATTATCATAGCTTAATTTATATTCTTCTTCTAAAAATGAGTAGAAGAATTTATTTAAAATATCTTCTGAATTATTAATATATTCTGGTTTGTTATTAATTAAACCTATTTTGTTATTATTTAATTCTATCTCTTTTTTTATTAATTTGAATCCTTCAAATTCCTTTATATTTTCTTCTATATCAGAAAATTTATTTTTAATTTTATTTGTAATAAATATTAATAATTCTGTTTCGCTCAATGTGTAAAATTGAACCCATTTAGTCCATCTTTTATTAATATTTTTATCAATCATATTATTTTTGCACATATATTCAAAAATTTTTTTAATTTTATTAATAGTGTTTTTTATTTTTTCTGCTTCTTTTTCTATTAATTTATATTCTTCAAATACTTTTATTTCTTCCTCTATATCACTATCTATAAATGTTTTTTCATCTTTAATTAGATTAATAGCATCATTTATTAATTTTTCTAGTTTACAGCAGTCATATTTTTTATACTTTTCATAGTTTATAATATTAATAAAATATAAATTATTAATAATATTATTAAATGTATTAATATGTTTTTTTATCTTATTAAAATCATATTCGTATGAAGGGGTAATATTATATTCAATAATTTCCTCTTTTTTTTCTTCCTTATGTTCTATTTCATATTTTCTTTTAGCTTTTAAATAATTTTTTACATCTAAATTATATTTTATAATTTCATATGCGATACTCATCAATATAAACTTATAATAATAAATGTATATTTCTTTATAATCATATATTGAATATTTTTTAATTATTTTTTCTTCATCATAATAAATATAAATATTATAGTCAATGATACCGTAATCTTTTATATTATGTTTTTTTGCTGTTTCATTATTTAAATAAAATTTGTAGAATCTATAAGTATTATGATTTCTAAGTGTATTATATTTATAAATGTAAAGAGCTATTATTTTTTTATATTCTTCTTCATTTATAATTTTTTTATCAGTAAATAAATACCCTATAAAATATTGTAAGTAATGAAAAACATTGTCATAGTATAAAATGCCATTTTGTAACTGTTCATCTTCTTTTATATTATAGTTATTATTATCTCTTATTAAATTAAGTATTGTATCATACAAATAAAATATGCTATTCTCTAAGTCTTTTATTTTTATAGTTTCAAAATTATTAAGTATATTTTTTATATCAATTTTCTTTATTTCTTTTTGTCGTTTTTTATCATCGCTTATATTAAAAAGAATTTCTTTTATATATTTTTCACTTTCAATAGTATATATATTTGATTTTAGTATCTTGTCAAAATTAAATATTTCTTTTGCTATATCTTCAGCATCATATAAATAGCTTATATTTCTAATAAATACAAATTCTGTACTTTTTATATCTTTGTATATTCTTAATATTTCATCTAAAACTATTAAACTTTCTAATGTATAATATCTAGTATCTTTTTTCTTATCTTCTTTATACAATCTATATGAAGGAAGAATTGAAACAGTGTTTTTATTATTATCAAAATATTCCTGCATGACTTTTTTTAATCTATCAATTTCTCTCTCTTTGATTATAAGTTCAAAATTGTTATTTTTTATATCTTCTATAATATCTTTATAATTTCTTTCTTTATTATTTAAAAAGCGGTAATTATCATATATTAATTTATAAGGACTTATTATTTTATTAATTATTTTATATATATAAGTGTAACTGAATTGCTCATAAGATTTCAAATTATTATATAATTCTAAAAAGACACCTATTTCAAAAAAACAAATTTTATTTTCATCTAAAAAGAAATAAATGTCATCTGTATAATCAGACTCCACTTCTTTATAGTTTAATCTTTTATCAAACTCTATTTCTATATATTTATATTTTCCTTTATCTAATTGTGCGGGCTTTCCTGAATTCATTGATACTAATAATACTTTTATATCATTATTTTTTAAAGTATTGATTTTATTTACTATATTTTTGAGTGAGTGAAGAATATAATAATCATCATAATCTCTATTTTTATTACTGTTGTATGGAGTATATTTTGAATATATATCTGAACTGTATTTTTCAATTATGTATCTTCTGTCATTATTTTTTATATTGAATTGTTTTGCTTTACTATTTTTACTTGAAGCCATTATGAAACCTAAATATTTTTATTATTTTGATTTTATATTATAAATATCATTTCATCAATTAAATTTAATTTTTAAAAATAAAAAGGGAGCCTTTTAAAGCCCCCTTAATAATTTTTATATTAAAAATTTATTGTGCTTGTTTATTGAAGATACCATTTGAATATTTTTCTTCTTTCTCACCTTCTTTTTTGGTATAAGTGATATTAGCTTTGCTTTCTGATTCAAATGTTATATCAATAGTATATGAAACAGTAACATTTCCAGCACTATCTTTTTCTGTAGAAGTTGCAGAATATTTATTTCCTAGTTTGAATATTTCAATAGCCTCAAAAGGAAAATCTAATCTTGTATACATATCATGATAAATCATACTTCCGTCTTCTTTAATATCCATTGTAGATGAATAAAATACACTTTTTTTATCAGTTGTTTCTGCATTCCAAGTTCCTGCATAAGCTTTGTCTATTCCTGTAATTGTTCCTGTAATTTCTCCAGCTGCTTCTTTTACTTTTTCACAGCTTACAGTAAATAAAGCTATAAATAATAAAGATGTGACTAATAATTTTCTTAACATATTTATCTCCATTTGCATTGATAAATTTATATTATTTGTAAATTTTATTTTTGTCAATAGTAAAATTAAATTTATTATGTAAGCTTAATAGTGTAGAAAATTTACAAATATTGATTTTATGTAAAATAATTATAAAAAATAAAAAACTATAATTAAAATTTAATAAAAATGAACTTAAAAATTGTAAAGCCATAGAAGTTATATTAATTATAATTTCTAATTGGAATAATATATGTATATTTATTTAATATGTATTAAATGTTTTCTATTATGTAATAATTCATATATCTATTACTTTTTGATAAAAAAATTCTATCTAATATATTTTATATAATTGAATGTTATTACTTAAAGTATTTAACTTTATATTTTTAGTGATGTTTTTCATTTTTTTTATAATAAATTGTAATAAATTGTAATATTTTCTATTTTATGATTGACTTTGTAGTGTTATTTGACTATAATATAATTGTTCACGTGAACAAAAACTTATTTATAGGAGAACCTAATATGGCTTGGCATTGGTTTGACTGGGTAGTCATCGGACTATACTTCGTTGTAATGTTTTTAATTGGTATATTCTTTGCTAAAAGAACAAAATCTACAGATGATTATTTCAAAGCTGGCGGTAGAGTACCTGCTTTGGTAACTGCTATGAGTATTTACGCTACAGCATTATCATCTATTTCATTTATTGCTATACCTGCTTCTGTTTATAATAACAGCTGGCTTCTTGGTATGGCTCCTCTAGGAATTATTTTAATGGTATTATGGGCTGCTTATACTTTTGTACCATTCTTCAGAAGAGTTAATGTTACTACTGCTTATGAATATTTAGGAAGAAGATTTGATAATTCTTTCAGACTTGTTGGCAGTTTAACATTCATACTTTTCCACGTTGTAAGAATGGCAATAGTTATTTATCTTCCTACATTGGCAATACAGCAGGTACTTCCTACTCTTAATCCTGTTTTAATAACAGTTATAGTATCAATATTCTGTGTTGCTTATACATCTATGGGCGGTATAGAAGCAGTATTATGGTCTGATGCCGTACAAACAGTTGTACTTCTTTTAGGTGCTTTCTTAGTAATTATAGTAGGTTTCTCATCTGCTCCTGAAGGAATAGGTCAAGGATTCAAGCTTTTAGCTGATGATGGAAAAATCATAAGCCCTGATTTCTTCTCATTAGATTTAGCTAAATCAAGTATCTGGGTTATGATAGTTGGCGGTTTTGTTAACTCTATATATTCTTATGTAGGCAGCCAAGATATAGTTCAAAGATATGCTACAAACAAAGATGAAAATGAAGCTAAAAAAAGTTTATTTATGAATGTTCCTTTACTTTGTACAAGTGTAATAATATTCATAGGTATGGGTTCTGCTTTATACATTTATTTCCATTTCAAAGCTACATTACCAGAAAATGTTAATGGTAATGCTATACTTCCTTACTTTGTTGTAAACGCTTTACCAGTTGGTATATCTGGACTTGTAATAGCTGCTATATTTGCTGCTGCTCAATCTACTGTATCATCTAGCTTAAACTCTGTTTCTACTTGTATGACAGCTGATATATTAGAATATCTTAAACCTGGAATGGAAGATGCTAGTAAATTAAAATTTGCTAGATTATCAAGCTGGATAGTAGGTATATTCAGTACATTACTTGCTATTTACTTTATATATAATGGTCAGGGAGATATGTTCTTATACTTCCAAGCTATAACAGGTCTTTTAGGCGGTCCTATAGCTGCTGTATTCTTGGTAGGTATATTCTTTGATAAAGTTGAAAGTAAAGCTGTATGGGTTGGATTTGCTCTTTCTGTTATAGTAGCATTCTATGTTAGCGATCCTGCTGGTATGCTTACTAAATTTATACCTGGTTATGCTAAACCAAAAATCTTTGAGTTTATGATTTCATTCATAATCATAGGTGTTGGTGTAGTTGGTTCTTTATTAGCTTCTTTTGCTTTTGGAAAACCATCTGCAGAAAAAATAAAAGGCTTAACTTATTCTACTACTATAAAAAATCAAAAATAATAGTAGATTACTAGAAGGAAATATAAATGAAAAAATTATGTTTAATATTATCTATTATATTTGCTGCTGTTAGCTGTTCAGGTGGTAATACTGCTGGCACATCTTCTAACAATGCTAATGTATTAGATTCTAAAGTTGATAAAAAAATAGTTTGGGAAATGGGAGGACATTTGCCTGCTCAAACTGGAATGGAAAAAAATATAGGTACTGCCGGAGTATTATACGGTTCTTTAGGCGGTAAATATATAGTTGTAGGCGGCGGTGCCAACTTCCCTGAAGAATCCGTACTTAATGGCGGAGCTAAAAAAACTTATTCTGACATTTATATGTTAGAAGATAAGAATGGTGTATTAGAAGTTGTAGAACATATCAATTGGGAAAATGAATTAGGATATGGTGCTTCTATAACTACTGAAAATGGAATATATTATATCGGCGGATCTTCTAATCCTGAAGCTGATGATGATATATTATTCATTACATTAAAAGATAATAAATTGAATGTTGAAAAAATAGGTGATTTACCTTTCACATTACAAAATGGCGTAGCTGTTTATAAAGATAATAAATTATATGTTATCACTGGTAAACAAGCAGGTAAAGGAAGCAATAAAGTTTATGAGTATGATTTAGCAACTAAAGAAGCTAAAGAATTAGCTCCTGTACCTGGAGAAGCAAGCAGAACTCAGGCTGTTGCTCAATTATTAAATGGTAATATATATGTATTCAGCGGCGGTGATGCTATTGCTTATACTGACGGCTACAAATATGATTTTGCTAATAATACTTGGGAAAAAGTTGCTGATGTAGCTTTGAATGGTGAAGGAATATCTTTACTTGGTGCTGTATCTGTTAAACTTAATGAAACAGAAATGCTTGTTATAGGCGGTTTCAATAAAACTATTTATGACGATGCTGTTTATAATTTAGGAAATCTTAAAGATGCAGCATTAGCTGATTTCAGAGCTAAATATTTTGGTGCTGATCCTTATGAATTTAATTGGAACAGCAACATATTAATTTATAACTGTGAATCTAATACTTGGAAAACAATAGGGGAGGTTCCTTTTGATGCTCCTTGCGGTGAAGGTTTAATATTAATAGGAAATAAAATATATTCTATCAATGGGGAAATTAAACCTGGTATTAGAACAGATAAAATGTACGTTGGTACTATTATGGCCAAATAATAAAGACATATCCAACTAAAAGTTTTCCATAAATAAGGGCTTATTTCTTACTTAAGAAATAAGCCTTTATTATTTTTAAATCAATCAAGTTTTTTATTGTTATTTTTCCATATCTTTAATTTTTACAACTAAACCTGCAGCTTCAAGCAAAGATACAATATATACTTTATCATTGTCTTCTATATCTATTGCCATATTGCATACTCCAAATACAGGTTCAGGTGCAGGTCTTACAACAACTTCTATGCCGGCATCTAATAAAATTTTTTCTGCTTTGATTAAATCTCTAGGTGTTTGTAAATAACAAAAAGTTTTTACCATAATTTGTTTCCTAATGTGTTTATTAAGTATTCTAAATCTTTTTTTGTTGTATATGGTGAAAAAGAAAATCTTATAGCACCATTATCATTTTTATAAAAATTATGAGCTAAGAATGCACAATGAAATCCATATCTGCATTCTATACCATAATCCTCATAAAGCTTATGAGCTAAATCAGACATACTTATAGAATCAGTAGTTATAGAAAATACGAAGCCCTGATGTTCGATATTTTTAGACCATATTACTTTATATTTATTCATAGATTCTATTTCTTTTATAGTATATACTAAGTCTTCTATATTTATATTCCAATTAGGTCTATTTTTTAATGCTGCCAAAAGCCCTATAATTCCTACAGTATTAGGAGTGCCGGCTTCATATAGTTCAGGTACGCTGTAAGGAGTTTCATATCCGTCACCGAAACCGCCTCCAAAATATGCCGCTTTTAATTTTTCCGGATTTTTTACATAGAAACCGCCGGTACCAGTTGGGCCTAAAAGTCCTTTATGTCCCGTAAAAGCTATAAAATCAGCATTCCATTCATCTGCTTTTATTTCATGTACCCCAACAGCTTGAGTAGCATCTACAAGTAGAGGTATTTCGCCTATAGCTTCCTTTATTTTTTTTATAGGCTGTATTACTCCGCTTATATTGCTTTCCATATTGATTGCAACTAATGCTATTTTTTCTTTTTTCACAATTTCAGAAAGAGCATTTATATCTACTATTCCTCCGTCTAAAGAGGGCAGTATATCATATTCTACATTATTATTTTTACTTAATTTGTGTATTGGTCTTAATACAGCATTATGTTCTAATGTTGATATTAAGACTTTACAATTATGAAGATTAAGCCCTATAAGTATATCATTTACAGACCTAGTAGCTCCGGGTGTGAATATTATATTAGCGTCATTTTTTGTACCTAAAAATTTATTAGCCAATATTTCCCTGCATTCTTCTATTTTTTGAGTAGTTTCTTTTCCTCTTTGTGTATTTACTCTGCCGTAAGTTCCTCCTACATTCATAAGAAAATTGTACATTTCTTCTGCAACTTCTTTAGGTTTAGGAAAACTTGTTGTAGAGTTATCAAAATAGTAATTTTTCATGATTATAAATAAATATTAATTATGCTCTTATAACAGCTGAAGCATTAGCCATAGCTTCTATTATTCCAAGCATATTAGTTTGTTCTTCTACTTTTATGCCTTCTAATTCATAGAATTTAACACAAGTACCGCAGAAAAATATTTTTATTCCAGCATCTCTTAATTCTTGTAATAAAGTTTTATAAGGTTCTTCAACGCCTAAATAAACTCCGCCGTTATAGCAATATAAAGCTTCTGGTTTTGGGTTAGCATCTTTTAATGCACCTAAGAATGATTTTAATAATAATTCTCCAAGATCATCATTTCCTTGTCCCATTACTTTTTTATCAACAACAGCTATTACTGGACCAGATGATTTTTCTTTATTGTTATTTAAAGATAATTCTTTATTTTTCACAATTTTGAAATTTTTACCTTCATTAGTATAAGTTATACCATTGTTTTTCAAAAAGTCTGTGATATTGTGGAAAGCAACATCATCATCTATTAGTACTTCTATTTCTTCATTTAATGCTGCATTAGTGATTGCAGTTTTAGTAAGAATTAATGGTTTTGGGCAAGGTATGCCTCTAGCATCTACTGTTTTCATAAGTATTACTTCCTTAAATAAATTTGTACTAATATAATATATTAAAATAGCTTTATTGTCAATTATATAAACTTTAAATACTTTTATTATTAAAATTGTTTATAAAATTTGATATATAGTTATCATTTTGGAATAATACAAATATATAATTTATTATTTTAGATTGATTTACAGCATCAGAATATTCTGGAAATATATATATAATCAAATTAACTGCAAAGTAGGTGATAATTACAGAAATCATAATTATTGTACCGGCACCAAGTAATCTATCAACCCAAGATAAATATATTACTTTCAATATGTCTTTAATACTTTTTTCCACTTTTGAAAGTATTATCCTTATAATAGAATAGCTTGCTATCAATGATATTATTTTCAATATAGCTGAATGTGAAAAAAATTTCGACATATGATTATATATTAACGGTGCTATCAAAAATGTAGCTATTATAGCTAGAATTGGTATAATAATAGATATTAAACCTCGGCATAAACCATATATAAGAAGTACAGCAAATATTACTATTAATAATGTATCAAGAGTGATCATTTTTATGATTTCTTTAATAAAGCTATTATAGGAGCAAATGTAAAGCTACTTTTCTTTCTATGAGTATTGATAATATTTGACAATGCTTCTATGTCAGTATGAGAGAATGAAGAATAACTTCCTATTTTTTTAGTTATATCATTAAGCTCATCTTTTGCTTTTATTATATTATTGAAGCTGTTAAATATTTTATAAACATCTTGGTTCTGATATTCTATTTTAGAGTTTAAATTGTTTTGAACTTCCAACATAGCTGCTATATTTTCTTTAATAGATAATACTATTAAATTTTGATTTACTAGAATATTAGACATAATTTCATTATATTGCTCTAATGATTTAAAGTTGCTTAATTTCTTAGAATCACTATTAACATCATTGTCTATTTCATCCATAAGATTATCAATAGTTGTTGTAATTTTATTAACTTCTTCAGATATTATTTTACAATGGTCTTGTATATAGAATGATGAATTTTCTATAACAACTAATCCGCTGAATATATCTGTAAGCATTTTTTCTATATATTCTGTACCTTTAGATATTTCAAAAGATAAAGCACCTATTTCTTTTGCTACAACAGAAAAACTTTTTCCGTAAAAACCAGCTTTAGATGCCTGTATACCAGCATTTATAGATAAAAGATTTGTTTTGCTTGTTATAGATTTTATATATGATATTGTTTCATATATAGATTCTGTTATTACATTTACATCTTTAAATTGATTAGCAGATTCAATTATAATACTTAAAAATTTATTTGATGTTTCAGTTAAACTTTCTTTTATAAGTCTTAGGTCATTCTTTAAAGTCATTATTTGTTCATTTGAGAAATCAGATTCTTTCAAATTAGAAATTGTTTGACTTAATACTCTGAAGTGCTCCTGCATTTGTGATTTATATTTATCAAAGAAAGTAAATATAGTATTTGTATATTTTAATCCGTCTTTTATTAGATTTTTCTTACTATCTTTAGCCTCTATTAATTTATCATTAGCTTCTAAGATAGAATCTATTTTAGAACTGATAATATTATAGGCATCTTTATTTTCTTTATCTATTTCAAATACGAACATAGATGTGTCCATTAAATTTTTATCTATGTTGTTTAATTCTTCTGATATTCTGTCTATATTATTTAATGTTTTTAAATTTAAATGTAATCTATTGTTCAACATATTTTCTTTCTTTATAGAATCAAGTGCATTTTTAGCAAATGTTGAGAATATAGATATTGATCTGAAAGAAGAAGATATTATAACAGCAAGTCCTATTCTATCAAAGTCCGGTCCATCTGCTGTTGTATTTACATATATATATCTTATTATTAATATTAATGATAAAGAGTTAGCTATAATCATAGGTATATTTCCCTTATAATTATAATTCAATATCATATCTGAAACTGTTGAAATAAATATTATAAAGAATACAAATAATGTAATAAAAGCTTTTAATGTAAAGAATAATCCTATAGGTGTTAAAAAATATGATGTATTAGAAGCATCATAATAGCTTATTCTAACTGTTAAGAATTGTGAAGAATATATTATACTGAAAACTATTAATACAACAGATAATACTATTGTTACTATAAATGTGGCATTGTTTAAATTCATTAATGTTTTTGTAGAGCCTATAAAACTTTTTGAATTAATAGGCATTAACATAATGGCAACTAGCATCAGTATATTATTAAACACATACATATTCAATGCTGTATCTTTATTTATTCCATATATTTCAAAGAATATTATTATAAGTGATATAATATTATAAATTAAAATTAATGTAAGTATAACAGAAATCGTAATGTATATAACTTTTCTAGTTTTTATAGATAATAAAAGATATAACATAATAAAAACTGACATTAAAGAAATACCAATAATTGGAATTAATAGTTTTACTACTGTTATATTATATCCAGTTATTAAATTTGCAAATATATTCATATCTATTCCTCTTACATAACTTTAGAATATTCATCTACTTTATCTTCTAAGTCATTAATATACTTCAAGAATTTTTCCATTTCTTCATTTAATGTATTTGTAATAGCTTCTAAATCATCAGATGTAGCTAATAATTTATTCATATCTCTCATAAGATTTTTTACTTCATTATTTTCTGCATAAGCTTTTTCAGAGATATCTACTATATAAGCATTAATTTCTTCTATCTTATCTTTAATATTAATAAAATCATTTTCTTCATTAACAATAATATTAGTCATATTTGATATTGAAGTATACATTTTATCAGTATTCTTAATAATATTCATATTATAGTCATTTTGTTTTTCCATTCCTTTATTGAATTTGGTAAGTCTTTCATAATGACCATGCATTTCTTCTATTAACAATGATACATTATTAATAATATTATTACTTGAATAATTAAATTTCTTAAATATTTCTTCTATTTGGAATAACAAAGTCTGCATTCTGTTTGTAGCCTGAGATGTTTCATTTACTAATTCGTTAACCTCTCTTGATACAACAGAAAAGTTATTATACCATTCGCCAGCTTTTGATGCTTGTATGCTTGAATTTATTGCTAATGTTTTAGTTTTATCTGCCATATTTGCCATAAATGATATAATTCTGTTAATTTGGAAGCTTAATTGATTGAAAGATTCTGATTTAGTAAATTCCTTAATAAAATTATTTTTTTCTTCTTCCAATTTTGTTTGGAAATCTTCAAATACAGAAACTATTTCTCTACTGTTTGATTGTAATGTATATATCTTCTCAACTGATTCCTGTAATTTTAAATTAGATTCTTCCAATGCTTTTTTTTGCATTTCTACTGAAACTTGTAAATTAGGGTAGGTTTCTATTAATTCATTAATCTTTTCTATATTTATTTTACCATCATTTATTTGGAAATTTTCTATAGTTATAAATTCATTTGTATATTCTATTACTTTGTTAATATCAACTTTCAAATTATTTATTGTAGAATAAGTATTTTCTACTTTATGTACTAAACTTTTAACTGCATCTTCAAAATTATCTTTAAGTTTTGATAATTTTTCAGAAGTTGTCACAGCAGTATTTATAATTATAGCGTCTTGTGCTCTTATACTTTCTAAATCATAAGATTGTGTTGTCTTTTTATGTATTGCAGTTATAAATCTGCTTACAGAGAAATATATCATTATTATATTAAATATAGCATAAGTTAATGTTATTCTTGAAAATGTTAAATTCTTAAAGAATAAGAAATTACTTGAATAATCTGTATATATTGATATGCCGTTAAAATCATCAAAGAATGCTATAGATATTAAAGATATTAATATTAACCAAGGTATATTCTTTTTGACATTTTTATTTATTGTCATTTCATAAATAAATGCACAAATTATTATAAAACAGTATACTGTAAATATAAAGTCTCTAAATACATATATAGGGCCTAAAGCACCTCTAGCTTTTATACTGTTTTTCATAGTTTCGTTAAGTGTAGTTATAGGTACTTTTGTAGATATAAATACTTGAGGATATAATAAAGCCACAGCTGACAATAATATCAATACAAATACAGCAAATATATATAGTTTATCTAAAGCACGATGAAAACTTTCATTTAATGTTAGATGAGTTCGTATATATGTAAGCCAAGGAATAATAGTTAATGATAACGCTATTTGTTCAAATTTATATAAATTTAGCGATACTTCATTATTTGGTGAGTATAATGATATTATTATATTTAATGCTTCTAATCCTGAAAATGCAAAGCATAAAAAACCTAAAACTAATATTATCGCTTGAGTTTCTTCATATAACTGAAAATATATATAGGCATATAATATTATACCAACAATAGATATAATAGTAGCCATAACGGGAATTCCCAATTCTAATGTCATAAGAGAAAAATCGTAACTCATAAATCCTCTATTAGTAAATAATTAAATCAAGTTTTATAATATTATAAGTTAATTTTAATATATTAAAAGCAGAAAAATAAAATTAACTAAAAAATAAAATACCGTTAATATAATCGGAATTAGTTTATTAAGTATTTACTAATTGTATACATTTTATTCTGTAAGTTTTCTTACCCATCTTTCTTTTTTTAACATTATAACACCAACTGCTATTTTAGCAAAATCGCTTAATTTAGCTATACCAAACATAGCAACAGGGCCTACAGTAGTAAATTTAGCTAAAATTAAAGCTAAAGGAGCAAATATTAATAAGGATACAGGTACATCTACTGCAAAACCAAATACAGTATCGCCTCCAGCCCTTGAAACGGCAAATTGTGCATTAATATAAGTCCATATAGGCATATAACATGCTATTAATATTACCAAATTCCTTGTAATTGCTTGTGCATCTGGGGTCAGTTTTGAGAATATTACTGGTATTAGTAATGCTGAGGACATTTGCACCAATCCGACAACCAAACCAGCTATAACAGCACCATTCATTATCCATCTAGCTTTATTTTTGGCATCTTCAAGTTCTCCTCGGCCCAATGTTCCGCCTACAACTACCATTGTTGATACAAATACTCCCTGAAATACTAAATAAAATATATTTGCTATTGTGAATCCTGATGCCATACCAGCAACTGTTTCAGCTCCGCCTCTGCTATTGTATAATGCTGTCATAAACATTTCACTTAATCCCCAGCTTATTTCACTTAAAAATATTAAACTGGATTTCTTAAGCATTGAATAAAATACGTTTAATTTTACTTTTAATATCTCTCTTGTTCTTACATAGAATTTTTCTTTATGTAATTTTATATATACTATAAATAAAATCATTTCTATAATTCTTGCTATAAGTGTAGCAATAGCAGCACCGGTTTCTTCAAGTCTAGGAGCACCAAAATTACCATATATAAGTATGTAATTTCCAAGAGCGTTGCATAATGTTGCTATAACAGATATTATAAGAGGTATATGTGGTTTTCCTATTTCTCTATAAGAAGTACCTATAGCACCGGAAATGGATATAGGTATAAATGTAAATGCTATTATACTCATATATTTAGTGCTTGATACAAGTATAGCTTCCTGAGAAGTATTTCCTTTTGTCATAAGACGCATAAATATTTCAGGATTGACAAGCATTAATATCATATATGAAATAGAAATAATAAGCGGAAGTATTACTTTAAATCTGAAAGCCTGCTGCATACCTTCTTTATTATCAGCACCGCTGTTTTGTGCCATATATATTCCGCCGGCACCGTAACAGGTGTTAAGAAGCACCAAATATATAAAATTTAATTGATTCGATACATTTACAGCAGCCATTTTTATATCACCTAATTCAGCCACCATAAAGTTATCTATTAATGATACCATACCCATTATAAGCTGCTGAAGCATTACAGGAACAGCAATAGATATACATAATTTGTAAAAATCAAAATTTCCGAATAACTTTTTTTTGTTATTATTAAGTTGAATTGAATTGGTATTCATAATATTTTCTCTTTTTTAAGATTAAAAAGTATAAATTCAGTCTATTCAATAAAAAACGTAAAGTAATATATAACTAATTGTATATTTGTCAATATATTTTATAAAATTTTTTTATGAAATAATGAATAAAAATTTTATTAGTTAGAAATATTTATTAATAAAATATTTTTCAAAACTTTCAAATGTAGAAATTTTTATATCTTTGAAATAACGGTTTTTATACTCTGTTGTCAATCTTGCACAATCTTCATTAATTCTAACTCTATTTCTATTTTCTTTATTTTCTGAAGTATTATTTTCTGCATTTTCATTTGCTATTAGGTAATAATATATATTTAAATCCAAAAAATATTTTCATCTATCATTTTATTAATTATTTTATGTATTGTTATTAAACTTTCTATGCCTTTTAATTTTATTTCATTTTTTAATTTTTGCTTAAAATCTTTACTGCTTTCTGAATTTATTAATAAAGATGTATTTTTAAATTCTATCAAATATATTATATTATTCTGTATATGTATCATATCGGCTGATTTTGGTCTGTTATTCTTTTTTATATTAAAAGTTATTTTATCAAAATCAAAAACTTCTGTGTCTAAAGTTATTTTACTTATATTTTTATCAATATCTTTGCATACTTCTGATATTTTATCTTTACAATTATTAAAATCTGTATTTAATATATTTTTTAATTGGTTTGTAATATCGCTTATTTGTTTTGGTGTCATTTTTCTGACTCATTCCATAATGTATCTTCATCTAATTTTCTGTAGGCATCGGCTAAAGTTTTGTATATGCTTTCTATATCATCATTAACATTTTTTATTACAGCATAACCATCTTCTTGTTTTTCACTTAAATAGAAGTTAGTTTTATCAGCAATTTTTTCTGACTTTTCAGAATATTTTTGTATAGCTTCTATAAAGTACGGACTATGAGAATTAATTAAAATTTGTATATCCAATTCTTCAGCCATTTTAACCATAAGTTTAGCATATTCAATTTGCCATTTAGGATGTAAATGCACTTCAGGTTCATCAAGTATTAAAATATGTTTATCATTAAAAACACCAGCTTTCAAAAGTAAATCTATTATAGCAAAAGATTTTATTCCTACAGCAGTATTTGAAAGCTCTATATAATTATTATTTTTTTTGAAGAACATCGTATCTTTTATATTATCATATTCTATAGACCCATTTATATTTTTTTGTATTTTATCTGATATTTTTTTTATTTTATTAAATTCTTCAAAAAGAGAATAATCAGTATCCATAATAGATTTATTTCTATTTTCAATTATTTTTTTACTTAAATCTATTAAATGATTATCAACTGTATATTTTTTTAATTTATAAGGAGTTATATAATTTTCTATTATATTAAATATAAACGGAGTTTCTATATATGTTATATTAGATGCATATACATTTCCTATTAATTCGTCATCATTAAATTGATTATTTATAATATCTATATTTATGATTTTATTATTATCTTCTAATATAGATATATTTGATTTTTCACAATTAAAAGATTGCACATTATTTTTTAATTCATTTAATATATGCTGTTTGATACTATAATATTTTATTTCATTAATGTTTGTTTTATTACTTAATATATTAAAATATTCTTTTATATCATTTTCTATACAATTATATAAATCATATTCCTGAAGATTTTTTTTATCTTCTTGAAAAAAATTGTTATTCAAATTATTTACATCAAAAATAAAATATTGTAATATGGCACCTATATATTCCTGAAATCCTACAAAGTCTAAATCTCTTATTCTAACTAAAGAATTTTTATCGTTCCATTTTTTTAAAAATTCATTTTCTAATTTTCTTGCTATATTTCTTGTTATTGGATATATTTTTATTTCTTCAATATATTCTTTGTAGTTTTTTTCAGCATTATTCAAACCAGCAACAACAGAATATAAAGCCTTTCCGACTGTACTTTTACCTGTATCATTTTCACCAGCTATTAAAGTAAGCCCGTCTAATATGATATCAGCCTCTTTTATCATTCCGATATTTCTTAATTGAAGTTCCATATTGATTCCAAGTTATTATTAAATGATTTAGAATATTATTATATATTCAAAAATTATTTTGTAAAACCTTTAGTCTTTTCAAAAAGCTCTATGTATTGCTTTATACCTTCTGCTGTAGCTTTTACCATTTTTAATCTTGTTTCTTTTGTTTTCATGAATTTGGCATCATCTGGATTGGTAATAAAACCTAATTCTATTAAAGTAGAAGGCATTATAGCTCCTTTTAATACATAGAATAAGGCATTCTGTACAGGTTTTGTTCTTCTGGCAACTCCGGATACTTTAAGAACTTGTTCTGTAATAGATTCTGCTAATAATCTGCTTTCTTTTTGATACTGTTCTACAAGCATATAGTTATGAGTGATTTGAGAAGAATCTTTTTCGTATTTTGAAGTGTCTATATTATCGAATTTTACCAAAGCCTCATTTTCAAACATTGATACAGCTCTAGCATATTCACTTGATTCCTGAGCACTTACAAAATAAGCTTCAAAACCTTTAGCACTTGGACTGAATGAAGCATTAGCATGCACACTTACAAATAATGCATTTTTAGATTTGTCTGTATTTATTTTTGCGGCATCATTGGCAATTTTGAAGCGTTCTTCAAGAGTAGGGTAGGTGTCGCCTTTTCTTGTTAAAACTATTTTTACATTAGGCATAATTTTTTTTAATTCTTCTTCTAATTCCAAAGAGAATGATAAAACTACGTCTTTTTCAAATAATTTATTTATACCAATAGCCCCCGGATCTTTTCCGCCATGTCCGGGGTCTATGATTATAGTAGATATTGTTTTTTCATTGAATTTATTAACCGCAGGATTAAATGCTTTTTTTAGATCTTCTACTTTTATGTTTAGATTATCTAATTTTATTTTATCATTATTCTGCGGGTATAAAAAGTAAGTATTAAATAGAGTTAATACAATAATAAAGAATAATGTTATTCTTCGTTCTCTTTTATTTCCTCTGAATAACCACAATCTTCCTTGATACAAACTTTAAACAATCCTTTGTTTTTTATGTTCCTCTCAACCATAAGTCCTCCGCATTTTGGACAAGGTTCTTGAAGCGGTTTATCCCAACTTACGAAATCGCATTTAGGATAATTGGAACAGCCATAGAATTCTCTTCCTCTTTTTGAGCGTTTTAATGTTATATCGCCGCCGCATTTAGGACAAACTCCGAAAGATATTCCTTTAGTGTTTTTACATTCTGGGAATCCTGAACAAGCTATGAAATATCCATATCTTCCTAAACGCTTAATCATTTTCTTACCGCATTTTTCACATACAAAATCAGTTTCTTCATTGAAAAAGTCTTTCATATTATTAATATTTTCAGTAGCTGTTTTCAATGTATCCAAAAAATGAGGATAGAATTCTTTTAATATATTATTCCATTCTATATTATCGTCTTCTATTTTATCAAGTTTACTTTCCATATCAGCTGTGAAATTGATATTAACAAGCTCTGGGAAGTTCTCGCTTATAAGTTCATTAACAAGTTTTCCTAATTCTGTAGGTACTAATTGTTTTCCTTTTCTCTGTACATAATGCCTTGATATAATTGTCTTAATAGTTGGAGCATAAGTAGAAG
Source organism: uncultured Brachyspira sp. (assembly GCF_944390845.1). GTDB lineage: Bacteria > Spirochaetota > Brachyspiria > Brachyspirales > Brachyspiraceae > Brachyspira > Brachyspira pulli. The sequence goes on along the minus strand of NZ_CALXRM010000011.1, from coordinate 32,735 downwards.
GTCTTCCTATTCCTGATTCTTCTAATATTTTAACTAGCGAAGCATCTGTATATCTTGGAGGTGGTGTTGTGAAATGCTGCTGAGGATTATTTTCAACAAAATCACATACATCATCTTTTGATAAATTAGGCATTTTAGAAGCTTTTTCTTTATCTTCTTTATCTATAGTAAGAACTTTCATAAATCCGTCAAATTCTATTTTTGAAGAAGAAAGAGAAAACTCACAATCACCTGCCACTATTATAGCTCTTGTATTTTTCATTTTTGCAGGAAGCATTTGAGAAGAAACAAATCTTTCCCATATAAGTTTATATAATTTATATTGATCTGTTTTTAAATATTCTTTAATGCTGTCCGGAGTTAAAAATACATTAGTAGGTCTTATAGCTTCGTGAGCATCTTGAGCATTCTTTTTTACAGAATAAACAGGAGGTTCTGAAGGTAAATAATTGCTTCCATATTCTTTTTCTATAAACTCTTTAGCTTGTTCTTGTGCTACTGGAGATATTCTTACACTGTCGGTACGCATATAAGTTATTAAACCTGTAGCTTCTCCTGCAATGTCAACACCTTCATAAAGTGATTGTGCTACCTGCATAGTTTTTGAAGCACTGTATCCTAATGCACTGCTTGCTGCCTGCTGAAGCTTACTTGTAGTATATGGGGCAGTAGGATTTCTTAATCTGTCTTTTACCTCTATGCTTGAAACAGTATAAGTTTTGTCTTTAAGATGTTCCATTATATCTTCAACATCTTGTTTAGTTTTTAAATCAGGTTTTTCGCCTTTATATTTTTGAAGTTCAGCTAAAAACTCTTTATTTTTATGCTTTAAAAATACTCCGAAAGTCCAATATTCAACAGGTACAAATGTTTCAATTTCATCTTCTCTATTACAAATAATAAGTAAAGCTACATTCTGTACTCTTCCTGCGGAAAGTCCTCTTTTTATCTTATCCCAAAGTAAAGGGCTTAAATTATAACCGATAAGTCTGTCTAATACTCTCCTTGCTTTTTGGGCATTAACTTTTGCAATATCTATATCTCTAGGCTGATCAATAGCCTCTTTTAAAGCATCTTTTGTTATCTCATGGAATACTATTCTTTTTATAGGTACAGCAGAATTTACTCCTCTGATTTTATTTCCTATATGCCAAGCTATACTTTCTCCCTCTCTATCATCATCGGCTGCTAGTAATACTTCTTGGGCTTTTTTAGCTTCTTTCTTTAATTCATTTAATATTTTAGCCCTTCCTCTTATTGTAATGTATTCAGGCTCAAATCCATGATCAACATCTATAGCCAGTCTGCTTCTAGGTAAATCTATTAAATGCCCCATTGATGACATTACAAGATAATCGGAGCCTAAATATCTATTAATGGTTTTCGCTTTTGCCGGAGACTCTACTATAACAAGTTTTTTCTTCTTTGATTCTTTAGACTCTTTTTTCTCTTTTGTTTTCCTACTTGTTGTTTTTTTTATTTTTTCTTCTGTTTCATTAGGCATAGTTAAATCTCCTTCTTAATATCCTAAAAAAGTTATAATTAATTTTTTTATTTTTCTATAGTGTAATATTTTCCTGATAGCTGCTTTATAATACCTTTAATCTCTAATTGCATTAACATGGAAGTTACAGTCTGTATTTGCATATTGCTTTTTTCAATAATATCATCTATATGAATTTTCTCTGCATTTTTGATTATATTATAAAGTATAGTTTCTTCTTCCTCTAAATTATTAATAACTTCATTATTTTGCTTTTCAATTTTTTGTTGATTCTTTTCTTCTTTTTTTATTTCTCTTTCATTTTTATTTATTACAATTTCTTCTTTTATAATTTTTTCTTTTTTTATATTTTTTGATTTTATATCTCCGCCTTCAAAATATTTCAATTTCATTTTTGTGTAATCATCATCATTTGAGAATATAGAATCAAAATCTTCTAATATATCTATAAAGCTGTATGCTATTTTAGCACCGTCTTTATATAATTTATGATTTCCGAAATAAGCATTATTTTTTTCATCATAAGGTGCAATATAAACATCTCTGCCTTGATTAAGAGCATAATCAACTGTAATTAATGCTCCAGATTTGCTTGCCGCTTCAACCATAACAACAGCATAAGAAAGTCCTGATATTATTCTGTTTCTTCTAGGGAAATTCATTCTGTCAGGTTTTCTTCCTATTTCAAATTCACTTACTATGACACCTTTTTCTACTAATTTATTATATATTTGTAAATTTTCTGAAGGATAAACTGTATCAATTCCATTTCCTAAAACGGCAACTGTATTAACAAGCGATGATATAGCTCCAAGATGTGCTTCTCTATCAACTCCCTTTGCCATTCCAGATACAACTGATATATTTAAAGATGATAATTTGCTTGCAAGTTCAAATGAATATTTACGGCTTTCATTTGTAGGTTCTCTGGTTCCAACTATAGCTATAGCATTTCTTCTTAATTTTTTCAAATTGCCTTTATAATATAAAATATATGGCGGATTATCTATTTGTTTTAAATTGAATGGATAATCTTCATCAAATAAGCTTAATATTCCTATTCCGTAATCTTTTGATTTCTCTACTATTGTATTTGCTTTATCTAATATTTCATTTTTATCAAAATTGGATATTTGAGATTTGAATTTCTTTTCTAGAAGTTCTTTTATATTTTCTTCTTTATCTTCAAAAATATTTTCAACAGATTCATAATGATTAATAAGTTCGGATATTCTTTTATCTCCTACTTTATCAATTTGATTTAAGGCAATCAAATAGGTTTTAATATCATTATTACTGCTCAATTTCTCTGTCCTATAATTTGATTTATATTATTTAATGCTGTTTGTTTTATATTATTTTCAGTAGCTATAGTAGATATTTTTCTATAAGCCGCTATAGCTTCATCATAATTTCCCCTGCCGTATTGTATTCTAGCTAATATAAATAAATAGTCTACATTATTAGGGTTCATTTCTACCGCTTTTTTTATATTTTCAAATCCAGCTTCATAGTCCTGCTGCTGTATGCCTTTTAATGATGCTAAAGCTGCATAATAATTGGCATTATTAGGGTCTTTATTAATTGCAAAAGTGATATTGCTTTCCGCTCTTTGCAAGAAATTTGTCTTTTTATCAGCTGTATCAGCACTTTCAGCTAAATTTGCATAAGATATTCCCAGTCCGTATCTTAAATATGGGCTGTTAGGAAGTATTTTTAATGCTTCAGAGAAGTATTTTGCTGAATAACCATATTGCTCTTTTACTAAACTTCTTTCTGCTAATGTTCTGTATACTGCTGCCAATCTGTCCTGAGCATATATCTTTTGATTGATAATATCATTATATGTAGATGTGATATCCAAAAGGGCTTTATCATCATCTGCATTTTTTCCTTTTTCGTATAAAGAATATGCTTTATTTAATTTAAATCTATTAGTAAATACTTGTTTGTCGCAAGATACAATAGATACTAAACAGATTATTAGTAATAAATATTTAATAATACTTTTCATTAATTTTTCCTTCTATTATATATAATATATACATTATAATAGAAAAAAGTAAAGGAGATTATTAATATAATAATATATAAATGATAAAAATATATCATTATAATTTATAAATATAGTGTATCTATATACTAAATGATGTTAATTGTACAGTTTTGATTTTATTTGTAGTTTTTTATAGGTTTCATAATTGTATAATATTAAATTTTGATATTTTAATTATTAACTGCATATTTTATTAAAAGTTTATTATTTCAAAAATATAATATCTGTTTTTATATCATTTTCATCTATTTTAAATGTTTTTTGGAACATATTTTTATATTTATTTAATTGTGATTGATAGAGATCTAATTTTTCTTTACTGTATTTTGATACCTTATAGTCTAAGATAAAATATTCACCTTTTTTATTTTTTGTGATTATATCGATCTTTCCTGTTTCTAATATTTCACCATCGAAATTTTGGAAAGTATGCTCTCTTGAAACTATTTGCTCATTATTTTCTAATATATTTTTTATATGTTCATTTTCAAATAATCTTTCAAATGCTAAAGTTAAGCTTTTCATTAATTGTTTTTTATTGTAATGTGAATTATTTTTTAACACACTTTTTTTAACTTTTTCTAAATATAAATCTTTTTCATCATTATATTTCTCATAATCAAAATATTCCAACATTTTATGTATTATTGTACCTAAATCAGTATATGATATGAATGATATATTTTCATTATAATCTTCACTATCGTTTTCATTTATTTCACTTTCAAGTTCAGATATTTTATTGTCTAAAAGTTCAGATATTTCAATTATATGTTTCTGAGCATATTTATCATTATTTACATTTTTTGAAGGCATACGGTTTTTAATAGCCTTTACTGTAATTTCTTTTTTATTTTCTTTTATATCTTCTATTTTTTCTTTTATTTTATTTATATCTACTATGTTGGCATCTATATTTTCTTTAGGCTCTATTGCTGTACCATAAGTATATGTATTAATAAAGTTATTTTTAATATTTTCATCATTTATTAAATCATCATTTTCTTCGCTTATGGTATTAGGCATATAATCTTTAAATACATCATTGAAGTATTGATTTATATATTCCCTATAGCTAGTTCCCCTTGAATGCTCTCCTGATAATACTAAATTATTTGAGGCACGGGTTAAAGCTACATACATAAGTCTTCTTTTTTCAGATTTTTCACTTGTTTTATTATATTCTTCATCTGATATTGAGCAATTTATAGGATGATAATCATTTCTATAATATACAGGAAGTTTTATAAATGGTGAATCTTCTATAAAATCGAAATTATTAAGTTTAGGACTATTATAATCTCCCATTCCTGCAACAAATACATTATCAAATTCCAATCCTTTAGATTTATGTATTGTCATTATTTTTACAGCTTCTACAGATAGTTTTGGTATTGATGAATAAGGTTCTTTAGTATTTGCATTTTGAATATTCAAAACAAAATCATAAGCATTGTTTCCTGTTTGATTTTCAAATTCACTAGCTAAAGTCTTTAATTTCTCTATATTTGAGTATGAAAGCTCTGCATCTTCCATAGTCATTAAATAATTATAAAAATTGGTATCATTACATATAGTTTCAATTATTTCAGAAGCATTTAACATTGATATTTTACTTTCTATTGAGTTTAAAAGCTCTTTTGCTTCTTTTAATTGATTATAATATGGCTTAGATTTTGCTATTTCTAATATTTTATTATATTTATCTTCATCGTATATTGCCTTAGGGAAATAATCATTTATATCATATCCTAATTTTGATAAAGTAAATAGAAAATCAGATAAATTTCCTATATCTATATCAAAGAATTCGCTTCTAAGAAGTGTAGGTAATTTAGCATGATCTCTTAAAACTAAATATTCTAAAAATGTTTTTATGAGTATGATTTCTTGTCTTTCGTAAAAACCATTTCCTCCATCAATATAATACGGTATTTGTAAATATGATAATGCTTTTAAATATACATTCAGTCTTTTAAAGTTTTGAAGCAGTATAACAACATTTTTATAATTATTATCATAATTGTTTTTTATGTATTTTGCTATTGCAAATGATTCTAATAATGTTCTGTATTCTATATTAAAATTCGGTTCAGTATTTTGGCAATTTTTATTAAGCACTAATATTGATATTGCTTTATCTTTAGTTTTCTTGTTAGGAGTTAAATTGTCTTTATCTGTGTATTCTATCTCATCATCAGTAAATACTGTATTTTGGAATAAATCATTGAAAAACTCTATAAGCATAGAATTACTTCTGTAATTATCCTTCAAATACTTAACATAATCATTAAATTGATGCTGGGAATTGATAAAATCTCTAAAATTTGCATTTCTAAATCTATATATTGACTGTTTTCTATCTCCAACTACCATTAATTTTTTATCAGTTTTAATGCTGCTGTCTATATTTGATTTTCCAAATACTATTAAATTTATAAACGAAAATTGTAATGAGCTTGTATCCTGTGCTTCATCTAGTATCAAAGTGGATATATTATCTCTTATCGATTTTGATATATTTTTATCTTCCAAAGCTTCTATTGCCTTGTACATTATATCTTCATGTGTATAAACGCCTAATGATTTTTTTACTTCTTCAAAATGATTGTAAGCATCTTTTATAAAATTCACAACAGCAATATAATTTTCTCTATTCCTTTCAATATCAATATATACGAATAATGTAGAATATAATGTTTTTAATTCTGTAATAGCATTTTTAAAAGACTCATTTTTATTTCCGCATCTATTAGGCTGATTTTCTACTTCACTAATTATATATTTTATTTTGTCAAATTCATTTTCTTCTATATTTTTTATAGATTCTAAATTTGATAATTTAGCTATATAGTTTGTTGTGTTTTCTACTAATACTTTAAAAGTTTTGATAGTATTATTTTCCGGACCGTCATCATTTATAATAAAGTTATTTAATAAACAAATATTATTATATATTTTGCTGTATTCTTCTTTTATGTTTAGTATTTCTAATGCTTTTTTTTCAAAATTCTCTATATTTGTCAATCTAGGCTTTATCTTTAATAAGAAATTTAATATTGCACCAGCGAAGTTGTTTTTTGATTCTTCAGTATATATTCTGTATATTGAACGAAGTTTTTCTGTGTAATCAACTTCTTTTAATGTATTTAATACTTCTTCTTTTAATGTTTCATAAATATCAGAATTATCTTCCAATATTTTAGCATTAGGAGGTATAGAAAGAAGCATAGCATTTTCCATTGCTATAGAATTTGCAAATGCATTTATTGTGGATATTTTGGCGTTTGTAAGAATATCTCTATAAATATTTTGCCAATATTGTTTTTCTTTTATTGATTTATTATCTATTTCTTTGATTTTTGATCTTACTTTTAATCTTATTCTAAGAAGCATTTCATTAGCAGCAGCTTTTGTAAAAGTGATAACTACTATATTTGATACTTTTTCACCTTTCTCTAATAATTTTAAATATAACTCTATTATAGTACTTGTTTTTCCAGTACCAGCTGATGCATTAACGAAGCATATACCATTATCAAAGAAGCAATTTATTATATCTTGTTGTTGTTTATTTAAATTAAAACTCATATAAATATGATAACACAAATACATAATAATTCAAATTAAAATGCTTGAAAAATATGGTATATATATTATTATAAACTTTCTAATTTTATTGATTTATGGAGAATTTATGAATAAAAACAATATAGGATACATCTTTTTTATAGCTTTTATCTTTTTATCTATTTATATAATGTACAAACTTTTAAGACCATTCGGTATGATTATATTTTTTGCTGTTGTTTTTTATGTTGTACTAAATCCATTATTTATAAAGGCTATGGGAAAAAGCTATAAGAAGAAAGATAAATTCTCTATGATTAAAAGAAATACTTTAGCTTTATTATTTTCTTTAACATCTTTGATTATATTTTTAGTTCCTACAAGTATTTTAGCATATACTATTATAGTTCAGCTTATAGATATTTCTAATATAGGGATAAAATATTTCATGAATCTTGATGTTAATGAAGTTTTAAGTAATTCAAATATTAATAATTTTTTAAAAACGCTTCCAATAGATGTATCAATGGAAACTATATTAAAAAGAATTCAAGATTCTTCGCTTTCGAATTTGACATTTTTTAGTTCTTATTTAACTCAAAATGTTGCTAGCTTAGTAAAGAGTACAGGCGGATTTGTAAGTTCATTTATATTTATGATGTTTTCGCTTTTCTTTTTCTTTATAGACGGAGAATATTTAATATCTCAAGTTAGAACATTAGTTCCTATAGATGGAAAATATTTAGACAGATTAATAAAACAGGTATCTGAAGGTATTAAAGGTATTGTTTTTGGAAATTTATTCACTGGTATATTTCAGGGTGTATGTGCTTTTATAGTATATACAATATTTGGAGTTGCTAATTCATTTACTTTTGCATTTCTTACAATAATAGCATCTTTCATGCCTATAATAGGTACTACAATAATATGGATTCCTCTTGGTGTATTATTTGTAATTAATGGTCATCTTATAAAAGCAATAATATTTGTTGTTTGTGCTTGGCTGTTTATAACTATACCGGATAATTTTGTACGTCCATTGCTTCTTGGGAATAGAATAGAACTTCACCCATTATTTATATTCTTTTCTATACTTGGAGGTGTTTTGTTCTTCGGACTTTCAGGAATATTGCTTGGACCTTTAACAGTTATATTATTCTTCGAGATTATGAAAATATATAATGAAGAAAGATTATTAGAAGCTAAAAAAGAGAAAATGGCAAAAAGAAGAAGACAATTTTAATAAGAGTTTTATTTTATGACAAAAATATTAATTATAGGAATGAATTATATTGGAGATACAATATTTATAACTCCTTTAATAAGAGCTTTAAAAAAACATTATAATGATTCTATTATTGATGTTGTAAATGGTGCAAGAGGAATTGATATATTAAAGGAAAATCCATATATAAATAATATTATAGTTAGAGATGATAAAGTAATGGACTATATAAAATCACAAAAATATGATATAGGCATTACAGCTACAACTGCATTTTATGGGGCATCACTTTTGTATAAAGCTAAGATACCAGAAAGAGTAGGTGTTAATAGTGAATGCAGAGGATTCTTATTAACTAAAAAAACTTCTTGGAAAAAGCATAGCAGACATATAGTAGATACTATTCTTTCTATATTAAAACCTATGAATATAAAAGAAGACGGAATTAATACAGAAATATTTTTATCTGAAGAAGAAAATAATTTTGGTATTGCTAAAATGAAATACTATAAAAATGCTTTGCTTGTGCATGGAGGAGCTACCAGAATAAGTAAAAGATATGGAATAGATAATTTTTCAAAACTTATAGAAATGTTTTATAAAGAAAAAAAAGTTCCTATAATATTAATAGGGGCAAAAGATGATATTGATTTTTCTGATGAGATGAAAAATAGATTAGGAAATATAATAGCAGATGATTTTACTAATAAATTAAGCATCAGAGAATTGATATCCGTTATAAAAAATTCTTATGCTTTAATTGGAGGCGACAGTGCTCCGCTTCATATAGCTAATGCATGCGGAATATTTTCTATAGGCATATTTGGCGATACTTTGCCTTTGATCTATGGTGCCAGAGGAGAAAAAGCTATAAATATAGAAGCTAGAAAAAAATACTGCAATGCTTTGAAAAGTTTTCATTGTGAGTATATGAAAAGAGGATGTAAAACTATAGATTGTTTGAAAAAATTATCCTATGAAGAAGTATTGCCTCATCTTTTAAATGTTTATAAAAATGTATAAATTTTAAAGGCTATTGTATGTTTAACAAAATAGATTTAAATAATTATAACAGAAAGGAACATTACGAAGCTTATATGTATAATGTACCTTGCACATATAGTATAACAGTTCAATTGAATATCACTAATTTTTATAAATCAGTTAAGAGTAAAAATATTAAATTCTATGCTTCAGTTATATATTTAATATCAAAAGTTGTTAATCGTTATGAAGAGTTTAAAATGTCTTTAAATGATAATAAAGAGCTTGGTTATTATGATATAGTTTATCCAAGTTATACAATATTTCATGATGATACTAAGACTTTTTCATCTATTTATACGGAATACAATGAAAATTTTGATGTATTTTATAAAAATTATATTTCAGATATAGAAACTTACGGAAATAATAAATCATTTTTAGCTAAGCCTTGTAATATAAAGAATATATTTAATATTTCATCTCTTCCATTATCTACATTTACAGGTTTTAATCTAAATTTACAAAATGGCTTCGATTATTTAGCACCAATATTTACAATGGGAAAGTATTATACAGATGATAAAAATAATATTGTTCTTCCATTAGCTTTACAAATTCACCATAGTGTATGCGATGGTTATCATGCATCTGTGTTTTTTAATGATTTGCAGGAAGAATTTAACAATTTTTAATTATAATTAATTCTTGAAAAAATATAACTTTATTATAATATATATGCTTATAACTATATTATAGGGTTAAAATATAATTGCAGTAATTATATTTTTATTCGATAAACTATTTAAAGTTATTTTACTAACTAATGATTAGAGGTTTATGTTAATATGAAAATGAAGTTTAATAAATTATATCTATTTGTTTTTTTATCTTTATTTGCTATATCTTGTGCTACAACATCTAAAAGCACATCAAGCGGTGTGTATGTAGGAGAAGATACAGGAGAAATCGGAATAGTTAATAACTGGAAAAACCCAGACTTTAAAGGCGGCAAAACTACAAAAATAGTTGCTGAAGGTTTTGCTTCTGCTGACGGCAGAGGGGAGGCTGATGCCATAGAAAGATCAATAGAAAGTGCTAAGCGTAATGCTGTAGAGCAGGCAGTTGGTTCTATGGTGCAGGGAACTACTTTGGTAGAAAATAATAAACTTATAAGTTCAAAAATATATGATAATACAACAGGCTATATATCTGCATATAAAGTGTTAAATATTGCAAAATCAGGTTCAGTATGGTATTCAAAAATAGAGGCTACTGTAGGTGTTGATATGCTTCAGGATAATTTGCAGGCTATGGGAATACTTATGGATAGAAAAAATATGCCTCTTATAGTTACGCTTGTTACAGATGAAACAGGAAATTTAAGTGAATCATTTAATGTTGAATTAGAAAGAAATATGAGCGAGAAGGGATTTAAATTTGTAAGTGCTTCATCATTAAAAAATGCTATGAGAAAAGAAAATATTACTTATGAAGATACTTCACGTTCTTCGGATTCTATAAAAAAGATAGCAGAGGCTACAGGTGCTCAAATAGCTATATTAGGAAAGGCTAATGCTTCATTCTTTACTACTATAAAAGGTACAGCAATGAAAAGCTATAGAAGCGATATTGCAATTACTGCAGTTAATATATCCGATTACAGTACTATAGCAAGAGTTACCCATCAGGCTGGAGGAGTTGGCGGAAGCGATAAAGATGCTCATTCTATTGCATTAGTTAAATCTGCAGATTCTGTATCAGAAGATTTTGTTAATCAAATAGTTAGCAAATGGCAAAGCGAAGTTCAAAATGGTACAGAGTATACTATATATGTTAAAGGACTTGATTTTAATGATTCTATAGGTTTTGAAGAAGCATTAAAAAAGAATGTAGGCGGATTGAAAAGTGTTTATAATAGAGGTGTTTCAGGCGATTCTTCTAAATATGTAGTTACTTATATAGGAAGCAGCAGAGATTTAGCGGTAGATATCAATTCAAAAGCTAAAAATATGGGGTATCAAATAATAATAAGCAGCTTTGATGATAAAACTATTACATTAAAAGCCAATAAAAGATAATTTTTAGTGTTATTTTATTTAAGGTTATTTTATGAAAGAAAAATTAGTTGTTCATACATGCTGTGCTGTTTGTATGTCTTATCCGCGTACTATACTTGAAGATTATGACAGTGTATTTTATTTTTATAATCCTAATATATATCCTATTTCAGAATATGAAAGAAGGCGTGATGAGTTTATAAATTATGCTAATTCTTTGGGTATAAATATTCATGTTCATGAAGAAAATGATGCGGTGCAAAATTGGTATGATGATATAAAAGGTTTTGAGAATGAACCGGAAAAAGGTGCAAGATGCAGTATTTGTTTTAAGCATAGAATAAGAAAGGCATTTGAATATGCTAAAAGTATAAATGCTAAATATGTTGCTACAGTTATGACAGTAAGTCCTCATAAAAATAGTAAAGTTATTCAAATGATAGGGGAGTCTTTATCTAAAGAATATGATGGAATAGAGTATTTGCATTTCGATTTTAAAAAGAAAGACGGATTTAAAAAGACTAATATAATAGCAAATGAAGCTGGTCTTTACAGACAAAATTATTGTGGCTGTGAATTTAGTATAAGAGATTAAATTTTATTATTTATCATCTTTTGAATTGTTATTTTGAGATTGTTCTCTCATTATATTATTAAGATGATCCAGCATATTTCCTATAAAATCCAATTTATTTTCTTCAAATTTTTTCAATTTTTCTGATATAGCAAATATTTTTTCTTCAGAGTTTTTTAGATTATATGGTTTCATATTTAATAGTATATCAGGGGAGGTTTCTAAAGCTTTGCATATTTTATTTAGATTTTTTATTGATATATTTCTGTTTCCTACTTCAACACCTTGTAAGTATTTTCCAGATAACGAGGATTTTTCTGCGAGCTGATCTATAGTCATTTTTTTGCTTTTTCTTAATTCTCTTATATTTTGACCTAAATTTTTTAATACTACTTCTGTGTCCATCATAAAAAACTCCAGTTTAATGCTTTAACCTTATATTATTTATGATATATAAAAATTTTATTTAAAAAAACAATTTATAATTTGACTATTTGAGAAAAAAGTAATTTTTGTCTACTTATGAGCGGTATTGTATTGGTATAACATATTTATATAAAAAAAGGCTGCCAATAATGAATTATTATTAGCAGCCCATAGGTATTTATTGTTTCTTATGCATAAACATTTAAATTTTGACCGATTCCAGGTCTAACAGGAGCAGAAACAGCTTGAGGCTGAACGCTGCTCATTATTTTATCTACTGCTTGAGCTTGCATATCAGAAGTTTTTCTTATCATACTTAAAGATACATCTTGTTTAAGCATTGCTGTGGAATAAGTATTATAAGCTGAAATATCCATGTTTATCCTCCTTACTTTACATAAATAAAACAATTTACTTCTATAATTGTAAAGCAATCGTATATTTTATCAAGTTAATTTATATAAAAATATTAGAAAATAAACACTATGGAATATATTATGATAATTTAATGTTTACATAATTTAATAAAATTAAAGACCAATTGCATTTTTATTATTTCAAAAAACACAATTGGTCAGGAACAATAATTAAGCATACACATCTAAATTCTTTCCAATATTATTATTGATTGGCATAGATGATCCCTGAGGAGTTACTATGCTTGCAACTTTCTCAGCAGATTGAGCAGAACCATAAGCTGAAGAATTGTAAACATTTAATCCAGCAGAAGTCATATGTCTAGTCAATGGAAACATTTCAGATGAATAAATAGAATAAACTCCCATTTATAACCTCCAAAGACTTTATTTATATACATTTAATATCGGAATGTATATAATATTTATTAAATTTTATACAAATATTACAAATAAAATATTTTACTTTTTATATTTTTTATTATTAAAATATATTGACTTATTTATGTATTATACATATACTAGGTATATATAAAGAAATATATATTTATGGAGTGAAAAAAATGAAAAAAATATTAATAGTAGGCGGTGTTGCAGGAGGAGCTTCAGCTGCTGCAAGGCTTAGAAGATTAAATGAACAAGATAAAATAATAATGTTTGAAAAAGGGCCTCATGTATCATTTTCTAATTGTTCGCTTCCTTATCATATAGGCGGATTAATTCCTAATGAAGAAACTTTACTTCTTATGTCGCCTGAGAAATTTTTAAAGCAATTTAATGTTGATGCCAGAGTTAATAGTGAAGTTATAGCTATAGATAGAGAGAAAAAAGAAGTTACTGTTGTATGCGAGGGTAAAGAATATAAAGAAAGTTATGATAAACTTATACTTTCTATGGGTGCTAAACCTATAGTTCCTCCTATTAAAGGAATAGAAAAAGTTAATGTATTTACAGTAAGAAATGTTGTTGATATAAGCAAAATACATCATTTCCTTAACGGCAAGCCTAAAGCTAAAGTAGCTGTTATAGGCGGCGGATTTATAGGTATTGAAATGGCTGAAAATTTAAAGCATGCCGGATATAATGTTACAATAGTAGAAGCATTGCCTCAAATAATGAAGCCTTTCGATTATGATATGGTTCAAATTCTGCATAGAGAATTAATTGATAATGGTGTTGAATTAATTGTTAATGATAAAGTTGATAGTTTTGATACTAATACAGTAGTTTTAGCTTCAGGAAAGAAAGTAGAGGCTGATGCTGTTATACTCGCTATAGGTGTAGCACCAGAAACTGATATAGCAGTTAAAGCAGGAATAGAACTTGGAAAAACTAAGGCTATTAAAGTTGATTCTAATTACAGAACTAATGATAAAGATATTTATGCAGTAGGCGATGCTATAGAAGTTTATGGAGCATTATTTAATGATTATTTCAAATTGGCATTAGCTGGACCTGCTCAAAAACAAGCTAGAGCAGTTGCAGATCATATTAATGGAAGAACAGTAGATAACAGAGGATTTATAGGTTCATCTGTTATAAAAGTATTTGGATATAATGGAGCTTCTACAGGCCTTTCAGAAGGCTTTATTAAGGCTATGAATTTGAATATAGACTATGATACAGTTGATATAATTCCTTTTGACGGTGTATCAATTATGCCTACTACAAAATTAATGCATTTCAAGCTTATATATGAAGTACCAACAGGAAAAATTTTAGGTGCTCAGGCAATAGGCAGAGGAAATGTTGATAAGAGAATAGATGTTATAGCTACAGTTATAAAATTCGGTGGAACTATAGATGATTTGAAAGATTTGGAATTATGTTATGCTCCTTCATTCGGAACTGCTAAAGATGTAGTTAATTTTGCTGGTTATGTAGCATCTAATTTAAGAAATGGAGATTTTAAGCAAGTACATTATAGTCAGGTTAGAGAGTTAGTTGAAAAAGATTCTTATTTCTTAGATGTAAGAATGCCTGAAGATTTTGCGGCAGGACACTTAGAAAAAGCTGTTAATATACCTTTAGGAGCTTTAAGAAGCAGATATAATGAAATACCTAGAGACAGAACAGTATATATTACTTGTAAAACAGGATTAACCAGCTATACTGCTTGTAAAATACTTCAAAATATGGGATTTGATAATGTAGTTAATGTTTCAGGAGGATTTATAGGTTTATCACAATATGAATACTATAATGATAAAACTACAGGAAGAAAACCAATATTAACATCATATTTCAAATAATTTTATTATAAATTGATTTAGATATAAGGTTATTTTTTATTTATTAGAAAAATAGCCTTTTTTATGTAATACAAACTATTTTTGTATTTTATTTTGAAAAAATATTTTGTAAAAATCTATTTTTTTTATATAATAGTTAATATAATAGATTTTTTTAAGGATTTAAATTATGGTTATAGAAAATGGATTAAATATAGTGTCTCCTTCGGAGGCTGGCGAAATTATTAAAAATATCGAAAATATAGTTATACTCGATGTAAGAACAGAGATGGAGCATAACTATGAGGGTATGATTGAAGATTCCATTTCTATGGATTTCCTTAAGCCAAGAGTGTTTAAAAGGGAGATATCCAAGCTTGATAAAGAACTTCCTTATATGTTGTATTGTTCCGTTGGCAAGTTAAGTGTAAAAGCGGCAGAGTATATGAAAGATGAAGGATTTAACAATCTTTATGTACTAGAGGGGGGATTAAAAGCTTGGAATAAACATTTTGGTGATAGCAACAAGGTGTCTAAATTTGATAGAGAGGAGGCTTTGGAAAGACGTAAGAGACTTATTATCAGATTAAACAGAATTGAAGGTCAAATTAAAGGTATGAAGAAAATGTTAGCTAAGGGCGAGTATTGCGGAGATATACTCAATCAGTCTCTCGCTGTTAAGGCAGCTATGGGCAGTGTTAATCAAGAAATTATGGAAGTCTTTTTGAATACTTGTATGATTTCTCCTAAGGAAAAAGATGATTTCTTTAGATATATGAGAAAGCTTATAAAATAATTTATTTTTTTGAAATTTTATATTCTATTATTAAAAATGACTTTTAATATTTTTATTAAAGGCCGTTTTTTATTATTTAATTTTCAATAATCGAAAACCAGGTATTTCATTAAAAATTAGTATTATATTTTACCATTCTTTGTAAATATATTTCATTTTTAAACAGTTTCTAATATATCAGTTCAAAATATATACAAATAATTTATATCTTTTATAATTTTTATATTATTTTAATTATGTACTTAAAAATTGATATATAGTATTTTTGTATTATAAAACTGATAATTATATATAGTAATATAATAAACAAATATTTATCAAAAAAAATCATTACCGTAACAATAAAATGCTTTTTTATATTGAAAAAAAATATTATTGATATATTATTAATGTAATTTATAAAATAAAAATTAGTGGAGGTTGTTAATTATGGTAGTAAAACCACAAATAGCAAATAATGTGTGCAGAACTTCTCACCCTACAGGCTGTGCTAAAGAAGTAGAAAATCAAATTAATTATGTTAAATCTAAACCAAAAATAAATTCTAACATAAAAAACGCTTTAATATTAGGAGCTTCAGGCGGTTACGGACTTGCAAGCAGAATAGTATTAGCTTATGGAATGGGAGCAGCAACTTTGGGCGTATCTTTTGAAAGAGCAGCTACAGAAGAAAAAACTGGAACTCCAGGCTGGTATAATAATAAAGCATTCAGCGAATATGCTAAAAGAGACGGTTTAAAAGAAAAAACTATAATAGGAGATGCTTTCTTACAATCATCTAAAGAAAATATTATTAAAGAAGCTAAAGAATTTTTCGGCGGAAAAATTGACTGTGTTATATACAGTTTAGCTACAGGTATAAGAAAAGATGAAAAAGAAGGCATAACATATCGTTCAGCTTTAAAACCAGTAGGAAAAGATTATGCTGGTATGGGCGTTGATTTTATGACAGAAGAACTCATCGAAGTAAAAATGCCTGCTGCAAGCGAAGAAGAAATAAAAGCTACAGTAAAAGTTATGGGCGGTGATGATTGGAGATTATGGATTGAAGCTTTAATAAAAGAAGATATGTTATCAGAAAATGCTTTAACATTAGCTTATTCATATATAGGACCAGAGATGACTAAAGATATATATAGAGACGGTACTATTGGTAAGGCTAAAGATGATTTGGAAGCTACAGCTTTAGAAATAGATAAATTAATGCAAGATAAATTAAATGGTCATGCTTATGTAAGTGTTGCTAAAGCTGTTGTTACAAGAGCTTCTGCAGTTATACCAGCTATGCCATTATATATAAGCATATTATTTAAAGTTATGAAAGAGAAAGGTATACATGAGGGCTGCATAGAACAAATGTACAGACAATTTGCTGATAAAATATATTCTTCTAAAGGTGTTGAACTTGACAATGAACATAGATTAAGATTAGATGACTGGGAATTAAGAGAAGATGTACAAAAAGAAGTGTCTGATTCTTGGAATAAAATAAAAGATAATGATTCATTAAAAGCTAATGCTGATTTAGCACAATTTAGAGATGAATATTTACATCTTCATGGTTTTGGCTTGGAAGGCATCAACTATGATGAAGATGTACAAATATGATAATTAAATAATTTTATTATTGTTTATAATAAAGAGGCATGTTGATTATTATATCAGCATGCCTTTTATATTGATATAGTTTTTAATCTATTATATAATTTAAAAAAATTAATGTGTAAAGAATTATTATGTCAGAAAAAAATAAATACCCTAAACTATATGTTAAAAATTTTGCTAAAATCAAAGAGGCAGAAATAGAATTGGCTCCATTCACACTTTTTGTCGGCGACAACAACAGCGGTAAAAGTTATTTAGCTAGTTTAGTTTGGTATATTTCTAGTGTAATGTTTTTTTGGGACTATAAACAATCTTTGAATTTTAAAAATTATCATTATTTATATAATTTGTCAAATGAAATATTTTCTAACAATAAAACTGAAGTTACAGAAATAAAGATATCTAATGAAGTTATAGATGAATGTATAAATGTAGCAAATGATATTATATCTTATAATAAGGTTGCTATTTTTGAAAGTATATTTACTTATAAAAATATTATTGCTGAAGAAATATATATATCGTATCAAAATTATGATATAAATATTAATATGAAATATCATAAGAGTATTTCATCTAATAAATCTAATGATAATATTATTTATTTTTATCATAATAATAAATATTTTCCAGGAAATGCTAGTAACAGTATTGATAGCATTATTACATTATTATGTATTAGAATATTGGAGGGTATTATGTCAAGAGAATATAATAATACTCTTTTTTTGCCTATATCAAGAACAGGTTTTTTATTGTTTAAAGATTTAATAATAGATAAATCGTTAAACAGTTATTTTAGTAATAGTTATTATTCTAATGTTAATGATAAATTAGAATTAACATTACCTATAAGAGATTTTTTCTTTAAATTATCGTATTTAAATTTCAATGAGAATATTAATAAAAAAAATATTGTGGATTTACTAGAAAATAAAATTATAAATGGTAAGATATATTTAGATAATATGCCTTCTCCAAAAGTTCATTATAAAAGTAATAATTTAGATATCGATTTAAAAATGCATGTAAGTTCTGCAGTAATTACTGAAATTGCTGCTTTAATACTATTTTTAAAATATAGTAAACATAATGAAGATATAATGATGGAAGAGCCTGAAATTTCTTTACATCCTTATCTTCAGCAGCAATTGACAAGAGTTTTTATTAAATTAGTGAATATTAATACTCATATTTTAATAACAACTCACAGCGATACTATTGTTCAGCATATAAATAATATGATTAAATTAAATTCAAATGATGAAGAAAGAAAAAAATATTTGATGAATAAATACGGTTATGATGAAGATGATTTGATTTCAGAAGATAAGGTTAGAATGTATCAGTTTGACATTGAAGAAGACGGATTTACAAAAGTTACAAAATTAGAAAGTTCAGAGTACGGTTTTGAAGTTCCTACTTTCAATAAAGTACTAAAAAAAATATCAGATGAAATATATGATTTTCAGGAAGAATTATAATAATGAAATGGTATGAAAATTATCCTGAAGTTTTTAGGGAAGTTTTAAAAAAAATATTTCTTAATAATTTCTTTGATGATTATAATGAGAAAGAATATATATTAACTGATCATGATATATCTGTAACTATAGAAGTTTTTGAAAATTCTTTATCCATAATAGGATTAGAAGGAGATAAATCATTTCCATATTTACAAAATAAAAAATGTGCTGATAAAGTGATTATCCAAAAAGAAAGTGAAAAAGTTTACAATTTGTATATTTTTGAATTTAGTAAGGGGAGAAAAAAAGATGATGAATTAATACAGCAGTTTGATGGAGCTTGTTTGAGATCTTTAGCAGTACTTTCTTATTTTAAGAATATTACACTTAATAAAGTATATTTATTTTTTGTAAGAAAAGATATAAGTACAAATCCTATTTATTACAAACAGGCAATTTCAAATAAAAAATTATCAATTAATAATAGTAATGAAGTTTTAGAATTAGATAATATTTCATCTATATTTAGTCAAGAAAAATTAAAAATAAAACTTCTTGAACATAATAAAACTTATAGTATAAAAGACCATTCAGAAGAATACGGATTGAATATATCTTTTTTATAGTTCAATTACAATTTATTTTAGTATATACCTAAACAACTATATTTTGTAAAAAATTATTTTATTATTTGTGGGGGACTATCCAAACCGTCCTGTGTGCTTCGTACCCCGCTTATTTTGCGACTGAAATGAGTGCCTTTGGCGTTCCCAAAAGAAGTTTATATCCTTGATAAATTCGGATACTCTTCTCATGAAAGACTGCATTTTTAACCTAAAACTAGGGTCTTATATACTATTTGATGTATATTCTTAAAATATTAAGCTGTAGTATGTGCGTTTTTCGCGTAGCGTATCCTGAAGGATAAAAACTTTTTTGTGCGGCAAAAAAGTTGATAATATCTATATAATATACAGAAGTTGTTAAAAAGTAATTGTTTATGTATAGTTTAATATATTTTAATTTTTTAAATTGCCCTTATTGATTGGTACAGCAAATTTCGGCAGAGTAAGCATATAAATAAATGAAAGACCTATACTAATTAAATTAAAAAATGAATAAGGCATGTACTCTAAAGTATTCACTCCAAGTATGGAAGTCATATAAACACCAGTTACAGTCCAAGGCAAAAGTACTTCTGTTAAAGTTCCTCCTTCTTCCATTGTTCTTGATAACACTCCTTTATTAATATTATATTTTTCGTATACGCTTTTTAGTACTGAACCTAATGTTAGGAATGTAAATTGTAAGCTGCTTAATGCTGAATTTATAGTAAAAGTTGTGAACCAAGTTATGAATATTAAACTTCTTACACCTCTAGTTATTTTTATCAATAATTCTATGAGCGTATTGAAAGTTCCTATTAATTCAAGCATAGCTCCATAAGTTAATGCCAGTATTAAAAATAGCACACTTGGCATCATGCTCATCATACCGCCTCTGTTTAATAATGAATGTAAATTTGATGGTATATCATTAGGATTTACTGTAGGCGACATTGATATATTGAATCCTGTTACGAATGATTTCATAGCATTTATTATTCCAAAGTTTTGAAACAAAGCTCCTAATATAATGGCTATTAAACTTCCTATAAACATAGTAATTACTGGATTAACTCCCTTTACGCTTGCAATAAGTACAAATATAGGAGGAAGCAATAATAGTATATTGAAATTGAATATCAAATCTAATGATGTTAATATTTCTTTGGCTTCTTTTAAATTTAATATATCACTATTAGCAGGGGAGGAATTAAATCCTAATATTGTAAATACTATAGCAGCTAATATAGCAGAAGGTATAGTATTAACTAACATGGTTTTTATATGATTTTGAAGTGTAGTACCAGCACCCATAGCAGCCAAAACTGTAGTATCAGATATAGGAGAATTTTTATCTCCAAGGTATGCTCCGCTTATAACAGCACCAGCCACTAAAGGAAGAGGTGTATTTGTTGCCTGTGCTATTCCTATGAATGCTACTCCTGCAGTTGAGGCAGAACCCCAAGAAGTACCTGTAAATATTGACAAGAATGATGTAACAATAAATGCCATTAATGGTATAAAAGAAGGGTGAATTAATTTTATTCCATAATATATGAGCATTGGCACAGTTCCTGAATATACCCAAGAACCTACAACAATACCTATTAATATAAATATCAATACTCCAATCCAAGTATCAACAATCTTTTTTATGAAGGCATTTTCCATATCTTTCCATTTATATCCTGCAAAATATGCTATGACACAGGATATTAATGTTCCTATTGTAAGTAAAAATTCTATTGGTACACCATAATTAACAGTAAATATTAATACAGTAATGAGTATGAAAATTAATGGGAATAATTTCCAAAATGTATTAATTTTTTTTATTTCCATAATTTACTCCATTTTAATTAAAACAATTATTGTAATAGTTGACATTACAACAATATATAACATATTTTTATTGTAATGTCAATATTTACAACAAAATTATACTGTTATATGAAATTATATTTAATAAATTTATGTATAGATTGACTTTTAACTAAAAATAGATTAGAATAGTATAAGTGTTAGATTCATTTTAATTTTTTGATTGCAAATATTTCTATATATTATAAAATATAAGAAGTTATTTCCGATAATGAATTTACTTTTTAATTATTTATGGAGGCATTATAAATGGCAGAGCAGCTAGAGCAACAACCAGTAGAAAGTACAGAAAGTAGGGTTGATGTTGAGGATAGTACAAATCTAGTTACTTTTAGACTAGGCAGCGGTGAATATGCTATAGATATCATGCAGGCAAAAGAGATAATTAAAATGGAAAAGATTACTCTTATTCCTAATGCCCCAGATTTTGTAGAAGGTGTAATAAATTTACGTGGTAATATTATACCTATCATAGACTTAAAAAAGAGATTCCATTTAGAAGAAACAGAAGGCGATAAAAATACAGGTATCATCATAGTAAAAATAGAAGATGTTGATATGGGTATTATTATTGACTCTATATCCAAAGTAGTATCTATTTCAAATTCAGATATTCAGCCTCCTCCTCCTATGTTATCAGGTATTGGTCAAAAATATATTAAAGGTGTGGGTAAATTAGAGGACAAATTATTAGTTGTTCTTGATTTGGAAAAATTATTCACTACTGAAGAAGAGGAAGAAGAAGATAAATCTGAAAATTAATCTTAATAAATAACTCTGATTAGTTAATATTAAATTGAATAATTAAAAAATAGCAGTAACAACTTTGCTTTCGCTAATAATGATGTCTAATATTTCATCATTATCATCTTTTGGTATAGATGGTAATATTTGATAATCGTAGGCTAATCCTATTCTCAAGGCATTTTTATTTAATCTTAATATATTATCGTAATAGCCTTTTCCAAAGCCTAATCTGTTACATTTTTCATCGAATGCTATTGCTGGTATAATAAACATTGAAACGTCTTCAATACTGCAGTCTTTACAGCGTTCAAAAGGTTCTCCATTACCAAATCTAGTATTTCTATTAATATCTTTTTCATAATCATTAATATATTTTAATTTCATATTATGATCATCTACTAGAAATGGTACGGATACTTTTATATTATTATCCATAGCATATTTGATTATGTTTTTGGTTTCTACTTCATTGTTGAAGTCAATATATACACATATAGAGTTAAATTTAGCAATATTAACTATATTTTTAAATTTTTTATATATAATATTGCTTTTATTCTGTATAAAAGAATCCTCTAAATTATTTCTAATAAGCTTAAATGAGGCTCTTATTAATTGTTTTGCTTCTTTTATATCTGAATCATTATGAAGAGAAGTTCTCATCTTTAAATTCTACTAATATTTCTTGTAATAATTTGTCTCTAATGATTTGGTCAATAATTTTTTGAGAAGCCATACCAATATCAATAAATTGTACAGCAAAACCTTTTGGCAAATCAGGTTTTTGATTTTCATTATTGATCCAAACTACTTTAGCTTCAGTAAAGAGTTTAAAATCCTTAAAGGATATAGTAAGTCCAAGCATATCGCCTTTATCAGGGATATTAGTATCTGAAGATATGTAAGCTCCGTTACCGCTAATGGATAAGATATTTCTGTCGATTGTTCCTCTAATTTTATCTTTATATGCTATAATTACATTCAAAGGCCAATTTACTCTTGAATATTGTCTTCTTCTTTTGCTGTTTTCTTCAAATTTAGATATTTCATTAGAAATAGATTGAACTATAGCTGAAACATCTGTATTTTTAGGAAATATTAAAGCATTAGGATATAAACTAGTATCGAAGTCTTCAGAAATATTAGTTAATACCAATTTTATTTGAGGATTTATTTTACTTATTTTATCTGTAAAAAACTTAATACTGTCTTTTTCACTTTCATTATATCTTATAATATAGAAATATATACTTAAATTATTTTCTATTATATATGCTAAAGATGAATTTGTATCTGCGAAACTGCTTATACTAAATAAGTTACTAAAAGCGGTTTTATATTTACTTAATATAGAAGGATCATTTTCTATTATTACAGCTTTTATTTGTTCTTTATCCATTATTAAACTCCTGGAAATACTTACTGATTAAGTATAACATAATTTATTATTTATGCAATATTTTCGATGAAAAAATATAGTACTAATTATATTTATAATTTTTATATTTTATGTTATAATATGTAAAATATAAAGATATAGGTAATTATTATGGCTGATATAAAGGATAAAGCAAAAGAATTATGGGATAAATTTTCATTAGATATTACATTAGATAAGCTTAAATCAATTTTTGAGAAATCTAAAGAAATATTAAATTTATCATCATCATCACATCTTTCAAAATTTTTAGAACAAATACAGCTTATGATTAATATGATAGGCGATTATATTCATGGTAATTATAAAGATATACCATGGAAAACAATTGCTTCTGTTGCAGGAGCTTTGATATATATAATAATTCCTATAGATGCAATACCTGATGTTATACCTCTCGCAGGATTATTAGATGATGCTTTTATTATAGGGCTATGTGTAAAATATTTCTCTGAAGATTTGCATAAATATAAAATTTGGAAATATGGAGAAGAAGATGATAGCAGCGATGAAGCTGATATAAAAAAATCTGATAATGATATTGATGAAGAAGAAATTGATGAAGTTGAATATAAAATAGCAGATGATGATAAAGATAATTAAGAGGAATATTATATATTTTGACAACTAATGATTATAGTAAAGATATTTTCACTAAAAGTATCAAGTATTCAAAAGGTGTAGGACCAAAATACGCTGAAATATTATCTAAAAAAGGTATAGTAACCTTATATGATTTGATATTTTTTTTTCCAAGAACTTATGAAGATAGAAGAAAAACTTTAAAACTACATGAGGCATTAGAAAATAATGATAAAACTTGTGTTGTATATGTTGAAGTTATAGATATATCTAGCTTTACTTTTCAATATAGAAATAAACCTTTAGTTATAGTTACAGATGGTATTGCAGTATGTGAAGTTCCTATTTATGGAGGAAGGCTTCCTGCAGGAGTGACGAAAGGTGCTAAGCTTTATTTAACTGGTAAATTTGTCAGAGGAAGCAGAGGTAAACTTCAATGCCGAATGACTGAATTTGAAAAGCCTTCATCAAATGCATTATCTTACGGTAAAATTGTACCTATATATCCATTAACAGAGGGACTTTCTCAAAAGAAATTAAGAACATTAATTGTAGATGAACTTGTAAGTTTTGAAAAAAATATGAAATATGATATACCAAGTATCATAAAGAAAAAATACAGACTTAAAAGTTTTGTTGCTTCTGTAATGGAGATGCATTTTCCTACTTCTTTTGAGGCATTATCTGAAGCTAAAGAAAGTTTAATATTTGAAGAATTTTTAACTTTTCAATATATACATTTAATTGAGAGAAGACCTAATATTCTTATAAAAGAAAAAAGATATGATTCATCAAATTTATTAGAAAAAGTAAAATCCAGTTTAACTTTTGAGCTTACTCCTGATCAATTAAGTGCTATAGAAGAAATAAAAAAAGATTTATTTTCAGAGAAGCAAATGTTTAGACTTCTTCAAGGAGATGTAGGTGCTGGTAAAACAATAGTAGCTTTTTTGACTGCCTTAATACCTGCAGAAGCTGGATTTCAGACAGCATTTTTAGCTCCAACTGAAATATTAGCTTTACAGCATTATAATAATTTTAAAAAGATTATTAAATTAGCTGGTTTGGAAGATACTATAAAAGTAGATATATTAACTGCATCAGTAAGTCAAAGTGAAAGAGGTTATTTATTAAAAAGACTTAGAGAGGGTAAGAGTAATATATTGGTTGGTACACATTCTATTATTTATGATGAAGTAGTATTTAAAAATCTTTCTTATGCAATAGTAGATGAACAGCAAAGATTCGGTGTGGCACAAAGAAATAAATTATTGTCAAAGGGAAATAATGTTGATTATTTACTTATGACAGCAACTCCTATTCCTCAATCTTTAGCATTAACATTATTTGGTGAATTAGATTTATCTATTATAAAGAGTATGCCAAGCAGCAGAAAGGGTGTACTTACAAAATATAAAGAACTTTATGAAAGAGATCATTGCTACAAGTTTTTAAAAAGCAGAATAGCAAAAGGAGAGCAAGGTTATATTGTTTTTCCATTAATAGAAAATAATGATTCAAGCTTCATCACTCTTTCAAGCGAATTCAAAAGAGCCAAAGAAACTTATTTTTCAGACATTCAAATAGAAATAATACATGGTAAAATGAAAGATGAAGAAAAAGAATATATAATGAATAGATTTGCAAATGGTGAAATAAAAGTATTATTTTCTACAACAGTAATAGAGGTTGGTATTGATAATCCTAATGCCACAACTATATTAATAGAAGGGGCAGAGCGTTTTGGTTTATCACAGCTTCATCAGCTTAGAGGTAGGGTAGGCAGAGGAGATAAATTAGGTTACTGCTATTTAATACTACATAGTGAGTTAAATGACATTATAAAAGAAAGAATTAATATAATATGTGAAACTACTGACGGATTTAAAATATCAGAAAAGGATTTGGAATTAAGAGGGTCCGGTGAATTTTTAGGTGATAAGCAAAGCGGAATACCTGATTTTAAACTTGGAAACATTATAAGAGATAAAGAAATAATGCGTAAAGCTAAAGATGAAATGCGTTCGCTTCTAAAAGATGAAGAATCTAAAAAAAATTTTTATAAAGAAAATGAAGCTTTTATATTAAAGGCTAATTATTTGAAAGAAAGAATAGTTAAAGATGAATAGTTATAGAATTTCATTTAAACACCCGCCCTTTATTTTTTTAGTTTTATTTATAAAATTGTAGTTTTTATTATATTTATTGTGTAATTAGAAATTTAAGCCCCCACCCAATTTTTTGTTAACTTTAAAATTCATTTAACGCACGGTGAACTAAATTTTATATATGATAACAACTAAAATTATAATCAAATTATATTTTTAATTTTACTCTGCGTGCGGGAAAATATATCAGTTGTTTATTAGGATTTCTATTAATTCTGATTGTAAATTACTATTTAAATCATTAATTTCTCTTTCATATATAAGTTTAGTATATTCATTTTTATTTGAAAGTATATATAAATAATCTCCAAGCATAATAGCTTCAGATACATCATGAGTAACATAGAAAAAAGTTTTATTTGTGCTTAATTGTATTTTTTTTATTATATCAATTAATTCTTTTTTCTTTTTTATGTCCTGACCTTGTAACGGTTCGTCCATAAGTATAAAGTTTGAATCATAAGCTAATGCTCTTGCTAATGATAATCTCTGTTTCATTCCGCCGCTTAATTCATTTGGTTTTGAATATATGTTATCTTTTAATCCTACCATTTCTAATGATGATTTTATTTTTTTGTCTATTTCATTTTTATTTTTTATTTTATCTTTCAATACATACTCTATATTTTTATAGCTGTTAAAAAAATTTAAAAGTCTTGGTTCCTGATATACAAATGCTTTGTCATTTTTATCTATATTTGAAGATATTATATTTAAAAGAGATGTTTTACCGCATCCAGATGAACCTAATATTACATTAATTTTGTTTAAATGAAATTCTATATTAAAATTTTTAAATATTATCAGATTTTTATATGATAAATTAATATTTTCTAATTTAAATATATTTTCAGTCATGATTTAAGCCTTATAATAATTTCAAAAATACCATTAAAAATAACAGCAATTAAACAATAAGCAAATAAACTAACAGTATCTAAATATAAATGCGATTCATAAAGTTTGCTTCCTATACCCAAACTAGGCAATGCTAATATCTCTGCAGCTAATATACTTTTCCAAGTTATACCCATAGATTGAGAAACAGCAGTTAATATATATGGTTTTATAGATGGTATATAAAGACTTATTATTTGATTCTTTAATGAAACATTATATGATAATGACATCTCTATCAAATTTTTATCAACATTAATAATCCCATTAACCACAGCATCATACATTATTGGAAATATCACGAGCATAGAAACAAATATTGGTACCGTATTATTATCGAACCATATTATAGCAACTAATATCAATGGTATTGTTGGTATAGTGCGTATAAAATTAATAATAGGCATTAACATATATCTTATAGATGAGAATATACCTGATAATATACCAAATATAATAGCTAGTAAAAATGATAATATAAATGTGATAAATACTCTTATTAGACTTAAAAATAAATCTTTATAAAATGATTTTTCTAATATAATTTCAATTAACTTTTTAATGATAGTTAATATATTTGGAAATACTATTTCAGAATTAATTTTTAAAGATATAAAAAACCATAATAAAATGAATATAATTATACCTAAAATAAAATAAATAATATTTTTATTCTTCATTTTATTTTATTCTTTTAAAGATAAGTCTTTCCTCATCTAAAGTTATTATAGTAAGTGAAGTACTTGTAAGTTCTATGGAAGAAGCTTTGTTTAATAATTCTATATATTTTTTTTCTGTTTCTACTGCCTCAGATTCTCCGCCCATTTTTGTAACAACCATATCTTTAAATATGATCATATTTCCTCTTCTCATTTCATATTTACCTAAATAAGTGTTAAAACCGCTGTAGCCGTAAAATTCTTCATTATAAAAAGATATTGTTATTCCTCTGCCTTCAAACATATTTGTAAGCTGAAAAGTTTTTCCATTAAGCGTACTTGTAGATATTGCTATTGATTTATTTTGAGAAGCACAGGAGCTTATAAAAAATGTAGTAATAAAACAAAATATTATAGCAAAATTTCTTATCATTAAAATATCCTAATAAAAAAACTAAATCTCTTCAAAAACTAAATTATGGCTAGATAATAAAGTATATATTGTAAGCTGTCTTCCTGTAATTTTATAAGAAGTAGCATTCTTAAGCATATTTAAATAATCAATCTCAGCAGCCATTTCTTCTCTTGTTCCGGCTTTTTTAGTAAGCGATATAGATAATACATTAAATATATCTCCGTCAAGCATATATGATGATGAATAATTATTAACAGCAGAAAAACCAGAAATAGTATCTGATGAGAATTCTATAGTAATATTCATCTCAGGATATATGCTTACTAATTTAAACTTCCTGCCGGTAAGTCCATCATTAACTTCTTCTTTTTGAGCAACTTGAGTAGTTGAACAAGATAATAATATTAATGATATAACCAACAAATGTACAATATATTTCATAATTATCCTAATTAATTTATAATATCGTTATAATTTTCGGTAAAAACTTCTTAATTTTAAATATGTATTTTTATATATTATAAAATGTTAGCACTATAAAACATATTGAAATTTGCTAATTATAATATTATAATGTAAAAATTATATTTATCAATTATTTTAAATAAAGGGAATATGACTTTATGAAAAAAATTACAACAATAATTATTATATTAAGCCTAATTATAAGCTGTGAAAAAAATAATACACAAAAAAATGATATTACAAATAATAATGCAGAAAATAAATTACAAGTTTATGCAAGCATATATCCTGTTTATGATTTTACTAAAAAAATAGGCGGAGATAAAATAGATGTTTATAATATGACATCAGCTGGTTCAGAACCTCATGACTTTGAAATCACTTCTAAAGATATGGCCAATTTAACCAAAGCAAATCTTTTTGTATATAATGGCGGCGGTATGGAGCATTGGGTTGATACTGTAAAAGACAGCATTAAAGATTTAAATTATCTTGAATCTTCTTTAGGCATTAATAATGAAAGGTTGGATCCGCATTTCTGGCTTTCTCCAATCAATGCTAAAAAACAAATGGAAAATATAAAAAATGCTATTGTGGAAATAGATCCTGATAATGCTGATTACTATAATTCTAATTATAATATATATGCTGATAAATTAGATGAACTAGATAAAAGTTTTAGAGATAATTTATCAAATATAAAAAATACTAATTTGGTAGTAACACACCCTGCTTTTGGTCATTTCTGTAAAGAATATGCATTAAATCAAGTAGCCATTGCAAGAGATGAAGCTGATCCTAAATCTATGTCTGAAATTATTACTTTTATAAAAAACAATAATATAAAAGCTATATTTTATGAAGAATTTTCAAGTTCTAAATTAGTTGATTCTATAGCTAAGGAAACTTCAGCTGCAATATATACATTAAATCCGATAGAATCTTTAAGCGAAGAAGATGTTAAAGCAGGAGAAGATTATTTTTCTATAATGGAAAAAAATCTTATGTCATTGACTAACGGACTTAATTAATAAAAATAAATAATAGAAAATATGAATAAGATTATAGAATTTAAAAATGTACATTTTGGTTATACTTCTGATGACATATTAAAATGCATTAGTTTTGATGTTAATAGAGGAGATTTTGTATCTATAATAGGTTCTAATGGTGCAGGAAAGAGCACTATATTAAAACTTATTTTAGGCGAACTTCATCAGTATAAAGGAAGTATAAAATTATATGAAGAAGATATAAGTAAATTTAAAGATTGGAAAAAAATAGGGTATTTAGAACAAAATGCTTATTCTAAAATTTTGCATTTTCCTGCTACAGTTTATGAAATAGTTATGTCAAACAATTTTTCTGATATTGGCTTATTTAAATTTCCAAACAAAAAACATAAAGAAAAAGTTATGGAAGTGCTTACCCTTTTAGGAATGGAAAAATATAAAGACAGAATGATATCAAAACTTTCAGGCGGACAAGTACAAAGAGTATTTTTAGCCAGAACATTAATATCCAATCCGGATTTACTTGTGCTAGATGAACCTACTAATGGAGTTGACAGAGAAACTATAGAATTAATATATAAAATATTACAGGAATTAAATAAAAATAAGAATGTATCTATAATCATGGTTACTCATGATGTAGAGAGAATGTCGAAAATATCAAATAGAGTATTTTGTTTTGAAGAAGGTACTTTAGTTGAATTAGCTAAAAATCAGCTGGATATAGAACTTTCACATAAACATAAGCACCCGCATGATGACAATGTATGTTCTTGTTAATTTTTTATCATTATAAATAACTTTCATTTTATACAAATTAACTATATAATGATCGTTTATATAATTTAAATCATTGTTTGGAAAAATATATGGAAATATTTCAATATGATTTTATGCGTAAGGCTTTTATAGTTGGTATAATGCTTGCTGTTATTATACCTTGTATAGGAGTTGTTGTAGTATTAAAAAGACTTTCTATGATAGGTGATGCTATATCACATACATCGCTTGCCGGTGTTACTTTCGGACTTGTATTCAATATAAATCCAATACTAGCTTCTATTATATTTTGTATATTTGCTGCTTTATCAATAGAGTTTATAAGAAAAAAAATATCTAAATACGGTGAAATGTCTATATCAATAATAATGTCTTTATCTATTGGTATTGCAGGGCTGCTTTCCGGGTTTGTTGCTAATAATTCTAATTTCAACAGTTTTTTATTTGGTAGTATTGTTGCTATAAGTGACTTTGAATTAAAATTAGTAATATTTATAAGTTCAATATCTATACTAATTTTTATATTTTTGTATAAGGAAATATTTTATATCACTTTCAATGAAAGATTAGCAAAACTTTCTGGAGTTCCAGTAAATAGAATAAATTTTATATTTACTATATTAACTGCTGTAACTGTATCAATATCAGCAAGAGCAGTAGGGGCATTAATAGTTTCATCAATGATGGTTGTTCCTGTAGCATGTTCTATGCAGGTAGCTAATAGTTACAAAAAAACTATTATATATGCAGTATTATTTAATTTATTTTTT
The DNA here is from genome assembly GCF_944390845.1 of uncultured Brachyspira sp. GTDB lineage: Bacteria > Spirochaetota > Brachyspiria > Brachyspirales > Brachyspiraceae > Brachyspira > Brachyspira pulli. The sequence goes on along the minus strand of NZ_CALXRM010000011.1, from coordinate 1,399 downwards.
ACTATATTAGGTATATTTATTTCTTATTATGAAGGCTTAAAACCAGGAGCAACCATCGTATTAATAAGCATAATAAGTTTTGTAATTATAATATTATTAAAATCTTTTATACCTCATAAAAAATATTAATAAACTATTCCGCCGCATATAGTTACATCATCATTATAGCATACACAAGATTGACCTTTAGCAACTATACCTGTAGGTTCAAGGAATTTTATATTTATTGTATTCTCATCTATAGGTATAACTCTTGCCATAGATCCTTTATGTGCACTTCTTGTTTTTACTAAAGCCTCGAATTCTTTTTGTATTGGTTCAACTATCCAATTAACATTATATATATTAACTTCATTAACAAAAGTATGATTTTTATTTCCAACATAAACAGTATTTGTTTTGCTGTCTAATGCTATTATAAATAAAGGTTCCTTATATGCTATTCCTAAACCTTTTCTCTGACCTACTGTATAATGCCATACTCCTTTATGATGACCTAATACTTCATTGGTATCTATATTTATTATTTCGCCTTCTTTATCTTCATCAAATAATCTATGATACTCTCCGGCAAAAAAATCCTGACTTTCGCTTTTTTCTGCCACATCTAAATTATATTCTCTTGCGATTTTTCTTGTATCTTCTTTTGTATTTTCATGCATAGGAAACATTATTTTTGATAATTGATTTTGTGTAAGTCTGTATAAAAAATATGACTGATCTTTTATTAAATTCTTTCCTCTAATTAAAATATATCTTTTAGTTTTTTCATCGTATCTTATTCCGGCATAATGACCAGTAGCAAATTTATCAAATTCCAAACCTTGTTTTTCTATAGCCTCAAATAAAGATCCAAATTTTACTTCACTATTACACATAATACATGGATTTGGTGTAAGTCCATGTTTATAGGCTTCTGTAACATAATCTATAACTTTCTTTTGAAATATTTCACTAACATCAAAAGCATAATAATCTATGCCTATTGTCTGAGCATATTTTTTACATTCTTCAACCATATTTGCTTGGGAAGGACTATAACAAGAACCGCTTAAAGGTGCTCTTTTATCTCCATTCCAAAGAAGCATTGTAACACCAAATACTTCATTTCCTTGCTCTTTTAAAAGTTTTGCTGTAGTAGTAGAATCCACTCCTGCACTCATTCCAACCGCTATTTTTTGCATACTACACTCCTTTTATTTTTTTATATTATATACTAAAAATTATAAATTTTGTAAAAAATTAGCTTTTATATTTATATTATTTTAATATGATAATCATTAAAAATATGAAAAATAATAAACATAAACTTAAAAATTTTCGGTATATACTGAAAATTTTTAAGTTTGTCAATTTTTTTAATATATTGTATAATAATAATATGGATTTTAATTTAACA
>NZ_CALXRM010000010.1 GCF_944390845.1 uncultured Brachyspira sp. | reverse complement strand
AATTATGATACACCTATGTTATACTTTAAAAAACTAAGGAATACTTAATGCAATATGTCTGGCTCCTGTGCAAAATAGTTAATATAATGTATATAAAAATTAGTATTTGTTATTACCAATTTTTGTATACATTATATTATTGTTGATTTATTATTTTTATTATATATACTTATTCTTATGTATAATGAAAAATCTAAATATAATAATTTTTTATGATTCTCATATTTTGTCTTGAAATAGATTTAATATTTTATTTATGGGATATAAAAATAGTAATTAGAAGTAATTTAATATATTTTGGAATATTTTAAGTAATTATTATTACTATATAAAGTAATTAGTGAAATTGTACAAAATGTTTATATAAAATATTGTTATTTGCAGACAATAATAATATTGAGGATACTATCAAATAAATAGTTAAGATTTTTTATCTTTGTATTATTTTATATAAATATATTTATATAAAATAATATGTTAAGGAGTAATATATGTATAGTCAAGATGATAATAACTATAGAAAAAATAATAGAAATAGAGTAAGAAATAATAAAAATAGAAAAAATAATGTAAATAGTAAAGGAAAATATAATAATAGATTAGAAGAAAAAGAAAGTAAAATTAGAAACTTTGATATAAACAGAAATGTAGGTAATGACATTATTGAAGATAATACATTTTATAAAGATATTTCTAGTAATATATCTGATTCTAACAGTTTAGTCAAAAGTGTGGAATATAAGGATCATCGTGATAATTTGGAAAAAGCTATAAATGAACATACGGAGTCTTTAAATAAAGTTGTAGATTCAAGGAAAAATATGGAGGTAGACCAGCTTCAGGGATATGTAGCAGAAGCTGATTTAGCAGGATCATATAATGAAAAAGCCGCTATACAAGGTAAAGAATATGAAACACAAGCAGAATTAACTAAACCAGGAGACCCTGAAGCAGATATTATACTTAGATATGGTAATAAAGAAACAAAATATCAAGTAAAATCTTATAAAGATTCAAAACGTAATACAGAAGCAATTTCTGAAAAAAAATATTCAGGCAAAGATAATTCAAATAAAAAGATAGTCCCTGAAGAAAATCTTGAGAAAGTAAAAGAAATAGCCTCTAAAAAACTAATACTGATACAAAAGATTATAAACATACAGCCGAAAACACATCAGACAGATTATCAAGTAAAGATGGTAAGATTAATAGTAAAAAGTTAAATAGAAATGAGAATGAAGAGCTTACAAGAAGATTAAAAAATGCTGAAAAGCTAGAAGCTGCAAATAAAGATGCTAAATTTAGATCTCAGTATTTGAATCAGCTTCCTAAAGCAGCATTATGCGGTGCATTATTTTCAGGCGGAAGTGCATTGGTTGGAGAGTTTGTAAAATTTGTATCAAACGGATGTAATTTAACAGAAGATGAATTTGTAGAATCGGCATATAAAATTCTTACTGCCAGTACTGACGGAGCCTCTAAAAGTGCATTAGGAGTTACTTTTACTTATTTAGGAAACCAAATAGGATCATCTTTACTTAAAAGTCCTTATGCAGGCGGAGCTTTAGCTGGAATGACAATAGATACATTAAAAAGTATGTACAGATTTATTACAGGTAAAATAGATAGTGTTGAGTTAATGGGGGAAGTATCAGAGAATTTTGTTTCTGTAACATCCATTTCTTTAGGCGGGTATACAGGCTCGGCATTAGCTGGAGTTATAGTTTCTAATATGTCTATAAGCGGAGCTACGGCTGCTTCTTTAGGAGCTTTTGCAAGTATAACAGGTTCTGTTATTGGCGGACTAGCCGTTGGAATTACTGTATCTTATCTTATATCACAAGACAGCAAAGCAGGATTGAATATAGCAAAAAGAGATATAGAAGCAGCTTATCAAAATTTTGCTAAGTATGGTAATTTATATTCTTTAGTAGATGGAGTTGGTACTCAAAGAGATTGGGAGTTTAGTTTTAAGAGTTTGATTCCTTTTGGAGGAGTTTTTGCCCAGATATCAGAATATTCAGCACGTAAGTCTGAATTAAATAGAATATCAGATATGCTTGATAGAGAGTATCAGAATATAGATGAAGGAAAAAGAAGAGTATTGGCAGATATGCAGCAGAGGTATTATGATTCAAAAGAAAGTATAGAAGAAACATTCTATAGCAGAGTAAATACAATGTTTGATGATGATAGAGTTGATTTGACCAATCAGCTAATGGATTATTTGAATCAAAAGAGAACTATATATGCTTTAAAAGAGAAAAAATATTTCAATGAAATACAGCAAATAGATGATAGAAACATTGAATTAGAATCAGATATGCAGAAAGATGAATTATTTTTCAAGGAAGTAGAAAATCTTACTAAGATGCTTAAAGATTCTGATATAGAAAATAGGGAAATTATAATAGATGCTATAGCTTATTTAGTATCTGATAAATGGCTTAAGAATTTTAAAAGTAATGATGAAGAGCTATACAATTTATTATTAGAATATGAATTATTATACTAATATTTTATAAGGAGTACTATTTATGTTTTTAGATCTTGTTTTTAATACAATTTGTAGTAATAGTTTAGATTCCAAAAGAGAAGAAATTAAAATGAAGATAGATAATGTAAATGCATATAGGGAGCTTGCATTAGTAGAAATTAATAATGCCAAGGATATGTATAATGCTAAATTAGATGAAATAGTAAATTTTCTTGATAACATTAGAATCGAAGCAGAAATGAATTTTAAACGAATAGTACGAAAAGATCTTTATAGAGTAGCTGATATAATAAGAAAATCTTATGACTTGTTATTTATTATAATAGATTATAATGCACAAATAAAAATCCTTAAATATAGGAAGAATTATCATAGAACAGAAATAAATTTTTTCAAAAAAAGAAAACTAGAATGTTCTAAAATTATAAAAGTATTATCTCTTTCAAATAGAAAAGATGCAAGATTAAAATGGTTTAATGAAGCTAATGGTACAAATGTAAAAACAATAGATGATATTAAGAAATTGAAAGGCAATTATTATCATATTAATTTACTGATTGATTTATGTGAAAAAGATTTGAAAAACTATAGAAAGATTAAAAAGCTTATAAAATATATAAAAGTATCAGATGAAAAGATTCATTTTATTTATGATAAAGTTAAAGACATTGATATAAAAATAGAAAAATTGACAGGAACTCTTTTTAAATATTTAGAGGATTATAATAAATTGTATAGTGAATATTTAAATATTCTTAATAGAAAATTTGATATAGATGATATATTTCCTAGTTATAAAACTATTTTTAATAAAAAAGAGAGAATGATAAAAATACATAAATATTTATCTTTTTTTATCAGTCTTATCAGTCATAAGAATAGTGCTTTAAAAAGTAATGATAAATTTCTTAAATTAAATGAAAAGCTGTATTATTATAAAAATACTTTTAAACAGCTTTTAAAAACTAGAAGAGAAAGTATCAATAGTTTGTACCATAATTGTGTAAAAAGAATGATAAAGTATGAAAACGGCGGGTATTTAATCATATTGAATAAAGAAGATAAAACTTCAAATATATTTATATCATATAGTAGTAATGATAGTAATAAAGAAACTACAAAATATTAAGGGAAAACTATGAAATATAAAATAAAAGTAAAAAATAAATATTTAACAGGCATTAATAGAATAATAATATTTTCTATTATAAATGGTATTAATGATCCAAGAGAATTATTTGATAATGTGCTTAATATATTCTATAAAGATACAGTTATCAAATATTTATCTAAGCTTATGAATGTGCATTTAATTTGTATAAAAGAATCTGTAAAAGGAAAGGGTTTTTATTTGAATAAAAATTTTGATGGGAAATATTATTATGTAGAGATAAAAGATTATTCTGATTTACAAAGTTTAGATAAAAAAGAAATTTACAATATATTGAGAAATAATTCTGTTAATAAAAATATATTAGAAGCATTAGATTTGATGGATATTAATAAAGTTTTATAATTATAATTTAAGGGGTGATAATAATGACTTTTTTTGAATATTTAAATAAATGGGAAAATTATTTGTCTGAGCTCATAAAAAGATATGAGAATCAAAAAGAAAATGGAGATTATATAAAGTATTCAAGACAGTTAAAAGCTATAAATAGCATTCGTTCTGGTATTTTTATGTCTGTAAATTTGTTTAATACTATAAAAAATAATTATAATAATGTTAATAATAATATAACAGAGAATAATATACAAATAGCAAACATTAATCCTATACAAGAAATATATAAAAAAGACAGTTCTGTGTTTAAAGTAATAGAAAAAGCTGTTAATAATAATGAATTATTTTGTTTGATGGGGCCTCCAGGTACTGGAAAAACTACAGCTATTGTTGAAATTATTCTGCAGACTATAAAGCAGAATTATAAAGCAAAAATAGCGGTGTGTTCTGAAACCCATATTGCAGTGGATAATGCTATAGAAATACTTAACACTGAAATAGAGAATAGAAATATTAATGCTACTATTATGAGGTATGAAGAGTTTAAAAATGAGTATGATAATGAAAGATTAAATATATGCTACAAAAATTATATAGATTCTTGGAAAGAAAAATTAGAAAACATATATGGTACAAATTTTACAAAGAAATTGTTTAATGAATTTGAAGAGCATATTATGAAAAATAAAAAGTATGATAAATATATATGTGAGAATGCTAATATTATAGGAATAACCTGCAATCAGATGGCTAGATTTAAAGTAGATGAATTAGACGATATATATGATTTAATAATTATAGATGAAGTTTCTAAAAATACATTGCCTGAAATTTTAATACCAGCTTCATTTGCCAAAAAATTGATATTGGTAGGCGATCCTAATCAGCTTCCGCCTGTATTTTGTAAAGATGAAATAGAAACTATGAGCGAAATAGATACAAATTTACAAGATGAACTTATTGATAATTCCTTAGTTGATAGATTATTTGCAAATACTGACAGAGAAACTATGTTCGGAATGCTTGATACTCAGTATAGAATGGAAGCTAAAATAGGTGATATTGTAAGTAAATTTTTCTATAATGGAGAATAAAAAAATGGCACAGAATATAGTAACGATGACAGTATATATTGGCTTGACTATAATACAAATGAAAGATTTCCTAATAATTACGGCGGAGAATTATATAATCCTATAGAAATTGATTTAATAAATAGCAGCATTGAAAGTTTGAATATTGATACAGATACATCTATTGCTGTTATAACTCCATATAAAAAGCAAAAAAGAGAATTAAAAGAGATTATTAACGGTAATGAAAAATTAAAGCATTTAAATATAGAAATAGATACAATAGATGCTTTTCAGGGTAAGGAAGCTGATATAGTTTATTTTAGTGTCGTTAGAAATACGGGTTCTGCTAGATTTTTTTCTAATATAAAAAGACTTAATGTGGCAATATCAAGAACAAAAAGCAGATTGTATATGGTTGGAATGTCTAGATATTGTAATAAAGTAGATATATTGAAAAATATTTATTTATCTTCAAAGGTATTATAATATAAATTGTATAGTCAATTTAACTATGATATTATTTTTTATAGTTAAATTGACTAGATATAAACTATTAAACATTAGCCATTTTGAAAATATTATAAACATCTTCTCTATTTAAAGCCCTAAAATGTTTAAACTCTAATTTACCATCTTTGATGCATCTTCTTGTTAAATCCTCTAAAACTTCTTCGCTTTGTATTCCTACTCCTAATTCTGTAAAGTTGGTAGGCATATTTATTTGTTTGAAATATTCTATAGTTTTTTCTATTCCTTTGAGTCCTGTATCATCATCAATTCCCCAAACATTTTTTGAGTATTGAATGAATCTTTCTTTTTTGTCTTTTAGACAGTATTTAGCCCAAGATCCCCACATCACAGAAAGGCTTGCTCCGTGGGCAGCATTAAATTTAGCACTTAATTCATGACCGAATTTATGAACTATAAAGTCAGCAGAAAGTCCAAGTCCTGTTAAAGTGTTATGCGATAAACTTCCGCACCACATAAGCTCGCTCATAGCATCATAATTAGTTTTATCTTTCATAGCTATTAAACCATTTTTTATAATAGTTCTTAAAATAGCTTCAGCAATAGCATCGGTTGTTTGATTATTGTCACCGTTTACTGAACCTTCACTGTCGCCAAAATATCTGTCAAATGTATGCATAAGCATGTCCACTATTCCGCATGCTACTTGATAATATGGTAAAGTGAAAGTTAAGCAAGGATTCATTATAGCAAATTTAGGACGGTTAAATTCTGTAGGAAAGCCTCTTTTATCAAGAGTTTCTTCATTAGTAAGTACAGAAGAATTACTTGTCTCGCTTCCTGCTGCTGCTATTGTGAGTATGCATCCTATAGGAAGGCTTTTTTCTAAAGTTTTTGTTTTAGTCCAAAATTCCCATATATCAGTATCTGGATTAGCTGTTCCATGTGCTATTGCCTTAGCTGTATCGATAGCACTTCCTCCTCCTATACCAAGTATAAAATCAGCTTTTAAATCTATTGCTTTTTTTACACCTTCTCTAGCATGTGATAGGGTAGGGTTGGCAATGGCTCCTCCAAATAATTGATATTCTATATTTTCTTTTTTTAATATATTTTCTATCTTTTCTAATAATCCGCTTTCTTTTACGCTTTTTGTACCATAAACTATGAATACTTTTTTACCGCCGAAGTTTTTTATTTCTTTTGCTGTATTTTCTTCAGCGTCTTTTCCAAATATTACTTTTGTAGGGTTGTTGTATATAAAGCTTTGCATTTATTTTATCCTTAATGATTATTATTTTTTATTATTGAATTTATTATAATCATTCTATAATACAAGTTACTTTTATTCAATAAAAAATTATTTACATACCCCGCCCTTTAAAATTTTTGAATTCTATTTAAAGTTTTAATTTTTTTATTCTTGAAAATAAAAATTGAAAAAGCACACCCGCCCAAGTGGAGATTAGGTTTAAAATGCAAATAACGCACGCTGAACAAAGCTATTTAATTTTATTCGATTATATAATTTAATGAATCAAAAGTTTATAACTTTGTTTAACGTGCGTTAATAAAAATTTATATATAATAGGATTATTTCTTTAAGTCTTTGAAACTTAAAGCAGTGTATGATTTCTTATCCACTTTTAAAGTTTTTCCTATAACTTTCCTATAGTCCTTAGCAGGTATTCCTACACAAGGTCTTAAAGTTATTATATCTTTTTCTGTAATGATTTCACCTTTAAGCATAGCATGATTAAGATAAACGCCTCTTTTAGCATATACAAGTTCTTTCTTCTCTTGTTTGCTTAAAATATGTTCTTTCTTTTCAGCAGCAGCACCGCCAAGCATTGTTAAAGTATTATTTATAGATGTTACTAAATTAGACATTCCTTCAGTATCTAAACTTAAAATATGATCTCCGCTATCTTTTTCAGGAGTAATAGTGAAATGCTTCTCTATTATTTTAGCCCCTAAAGTAAGAGCTATAATTGGAGCTTCTATTCCTATAGTATGATCGGAATAACCTATTATGCAATTTTTAAATGTTTTTTTCATTACAGGTATTCTGTTTAATCTAGCATTTTCCATAGGAGTAGGATATTCAACAGAACAATGTAATAAAGCCACTTCATTATTTTTTAATATTTGTAATGCATTTTTGATGTCTTTATTAAGAGCCAAACCAGCAGAAAGTATTACAGGTTTTTTTGTCTTAGCAACAGCATCAAGAAGCGGTATATTATCTATATCGCAAGAAGCTATTTTTATAACAGGTATATCATAAAAATTGATGTCATTAACTGATTCTACAGAAAAAGGTGTAGTTATAAACATTATATTATTTTTTTTAGCTTCTTTTATTAGAGGTTCATACCATTCTTTTTTTAATACTATATTATCAACTCCTTCAAGAGCATCTTCTTTTAATTTTAATATTTTAGTATATTCTTTTGGAGCGAATAAAGTTTTTTGTGTGAAGCTTTGAAATTTTATAGCATCAGCTTTAGCTTTAGCTGCTTCTTTGACCATTTTTATAGCCATCTCTAAACTGCCTTCATGATTACAGCCAGCTTCAGCTATTAAAAAATATCCTTTTTTACTTATTAAATCTTTTAATTTGATCATATTATTCATTTCCTAACTAAACAATTCAGTATATTATCGAAATAGAATAATTAAATAATTAGTATTTTTGAAATAAAATAGGGAGGAAAAAAGTGATGCAAAAAAAAATGAGCTGGTGATGGGACTTGAACCCGCAACCGGCTGATTACAAATCAGCTGCTCTGCCAATTGAGCTACACCAGCGAATTGATTGTTATTATACTACAACTATAAAAAATGTCAATAGATAAAAAATATTTTTTTGTTTTTTTGTTAATTTTTTTGAAATTATTTATATGCTTATGTATATAAAAAAGAGCCTGACAATTATCAGACTCTTTTTATTATTTTTAATTATTATTTATTTTTCTATTAAAATTATTCTTCTCTGTCTTTTAATCCTTCAACCATATCAAGTTTATTTATATAATGCGTACTCATAATAGAAACTAAAAGTATTACAGTTATAAGAAGTATTATAGCAAGAAAATAGCTTGAATTGTATACATGAGGTACAAAAGAGAATAATTTGCTTGAGAATGGTTTTTTTACCAAATACAATATTCCATAACCGGCAGCTATACCTAATGGAATTGCTACTATAACTTGTGTAATAGTTTCTTTTAATGAAGCTATCATAATCTCTTTAGTTGTATATCCCATAACTTTAAGAAGTGTGAATTCATATCTTCTAGTAGCAAGCGTAATAACTCCAACTCCGTAAAGAGATGTAGCACCAAGTAAGAATGCTATAAATATAAGTATTTGTACAAGTAAATATATTGTAGCTATTTGATTTTTATATGCTTCATATTCATCGTTTCTAAAACTGTAGTATGATACTTCTTTTGTTTTATCTAGTATATCTTTTACTTCTTCTCTTGAAACATCATCTTTTGTTTTTAAAAATAAATTATTATAAGCATCTTGAACATCAAATGTTTTTTCAGCAAATTCTTTATCCATATATATATAGAACATTCCCTGCTGATCTACAAATTGACTAACCTTTACTCTTCTTGAGATACTATTTCCTATTGTATATAACTCTATTCCTATATAATCATTTTCTTTAACATTTAATTTCTCTGCTAAATATTTTGGTATCATTACAGAGTCTTCTTTATCATGATTATTTGGTATATCAAGAGATGAGAAACTGTCTTTATATATTAGTGTAGGTATATATAAACTCTCTCCGTCGTCTTTGAAAGCCGGATATATTCTTGATTGATAAATAGCAGCTTTATCAAAATATTGTATGCAAGAATTAGTTAATATATCAGAATTATCTTCCCATTTAGTAGGATTTATTGTTGCAGTTACATCATATAAAGCAAATTTCTCATATAAAGTATACAAGAAATAATCAAATGAATTATTGAATCCCTGAGCAAATATAGTCATACTAATAGCAGCAAACATACCCCAAAGAGAAGCTAAATATCTTGTTTTGCTTCTTGAGGCATTTTTTATTGCATATCTTGTATTGAAAGATAATTTATTCCATATCTTGAATTTTTCTATAAATGTTTTTCCTGCACCTTTAGGAGGTTCTCCTCTCATTGATTGAGCAGGATTTAATTTTAATATTGATACTGCAGCTAAAAGATTAGAAAATATACATACAAATAATATTATTAAAGCGGATATTATCCATAAATCTATATAAATATTGTATGTGAAATTAGGCATATCAAATATATTTCCAAGAGCATTAAATATAGGAGGAAGTAAGAATTTACTTGCTATAAATGCTAAAAGTATACCAAAGAATGATACCAAGAAAGAATATTTAATATACATAAACATTATAGAAAAATCTGTCAAACCTATAGCCTTCATTATACCTATTTGTTTTCTTTCAACAGCAACATTTCTCCTTTGTATGATGTATAAAAGAAGTATTGCCATAAGAAGAAGTATAGAAGGACAAATATATGAGAATGAATCTATTTGAAGCAATGTTTGTTCATAGTTCACGTAATTAACTGATTGTTCTCTGTCTGTGAAAAAGAATATTTTTTGTTTTAATTTTGTTCTTATTAAATTTTCAGTATTATTTTTATTAGCATCTTCTTCATATTTTACATATATAGAATTGTAAGGCACATATTTAAAATGTTCCTCATTTACTTCTATAACAGCAAAATCTTTAGCTTCAGAAGCAGTACTAGCACCATCTTTAAACAAAAATACATAATTAGGATATGAAACTAAAGCTACTATAGTAAATGAATTAGTTTTATCATTAAAGCTTAATTCTACAGTATCGCCTAATTTTAAAGAATTAGCATCTGCAAAATTTTTATTAATAGCTATTTCATTAGTTTCTAAATCGTATTTTCCTTCATATAGATACGGTTTGTTAATTCTATTTTCTGAATTATCAGTTCCGTATATGATAGCATCAATATTATCTATTTTACCTTGAAATCTATGTCTGGCTTCAACTTTATTAATACCGTTCATATCTTCTAATACTTTAATATCATTTGTATCAAACATTCCAAATAATACTAAATCATCTAATACATTTTCTTCAAAATAGTTTTCAGCAGCTAATTTGAAATCTCTATACACTGTTTTTACAGCAACAAAGAAAAGTACAGCCAAAGTTACTATAAATACCGCTGACATAAATATTGCAAGTTGTTTATTTATTTTTCTAAATAAAAGTTTAGTTTTTATGTTTATCATGATAGATTATTTATCCATTTTAATTAATATTTTACCACTCTATATCTTCAGGATTTAGAGGGTTCTCTACGTCATATCTGTCTAATACTTCACCGCTAAGTATTTTTACTACAGTATCAGCCATTTTAGCTATTTCTTTACTATGAGTTATTAATACTATGCTTGTACCAAAATTTCTATTTAAATCTCTTAATATTTTCAAAGCCATAACACCAGTTTTATTATCCAATGCTCCAGTAGGCTCATCGCATAATACAACTTTAGGTTTTTTAGCTATAGCACGTGCAATACTTACACGCTGCTGCTCTCCTCCTGATAATTCAGTAGGATAGTGTTTAATTCTATTTTCAAGTCCTAATAATTTTAGAGCTTCCTCTGCATTGCTGCGTGAAAGTCCTGTTATCTCTGTTGAAAACTCTACATTTTCAATAGCAGTCAAATTTGGAAGTAGGTTATAGCTTTGGAAAACGAAACCTATATTTTCTCTTCTGAATTTCGCTAATTTTTTGTTGCTGTAATGAGAAATATCTTCTCCTAAAAATAATACCTGTCCGCTTGTAGGTTTATCCAAAGCACCCAAAATATTGAGCAATGTACTTTTACCGGAACCGCTAGGTCCTAATATTGCAGTAAGTTTTCCTTCTTCTATTGTAAGATTAACTGATTTTAATGCCTGAGTGGCACCGCCCCCATGTCCATATACTTTGCTTATTTCTTTTATTTCATAAAGATAACTCATTATATAAAATCCCGTAAAATATTATTTATTAACCTTATAACTGTTGTTTGTTTTTCCATTCTTCAACAGCTATGCTTACAATCTCTTTTGCACATTCTTTTTTACTTAAGATAGGATATGATTTATATCTGCCGTCTCTAAAGAAAATAGTTATTTTATTGGTATCTTTTCCAATAGCATCTTTTATTTTATTTGCTACTATCATATCCGCATTTTTCCTATTCATCTTATCAACAGCATAATTTTTTAATTCATCATCAGTTTCTGCAGTTTCCGCTGCAAATGATACTATTAATGTACCTTTTTTCTTTTTATCTTTTGTTGATGCTAGTATATCATCATTTTCAATTAATTCTATAGTATTTAAGTTCTGTTTTTTTATCTTTTTATCATAAGATACTGCCGGTCTGAAATCCAAAGGAGCTGCTGCCATTATAAGTATATCTGTGTTGTCTAATTCATTTAATACAGCTTTCTGTAATTGTTTTGTAGTATCTACTTTTATTTTCTTATCATTTGAATGTATATTTAAGTTAGTATTTACTTCGCCTTCTATATATGTAGATATTCCGCCGTTTGAAGCTATTTCTTCATATATAGAAGCCCCCATTTTTCCGCTGGAATTATTAGTGATATATCTTATAGGGTCTATCCATTCTTTAGTAGCCCCTGAGGTTATTGTAAATTTGATATTTTGATATTTATTATCATTATTTGTAATTTTTTTGATTATTGTTTCAAGTTCTGCTAATCTGCCCACACCTTTATCATTGCATGCCATATTTCCGCTTTCTGGTTCTATTAATTCATACTCAAGTTCTTCTATCATATATTTTACATTTTTTTGAGTAGCTTTATTGAGCCACATATGAGTATTCATAGCTGGAGCGAAATACTTCTTTTTAGTATAAGCACAAGCTATTGTACTTATGGCATCGTCACATATACCATTAGCTATTTTACCTATAATATTAGCATCAGCGGGAGCTATTAATAATATATCAGTTTCTTTATTTATGTTTATATGTCTTAGAACATCATCTTCCTGCCATATATCAGTTATAACATGATTGCTGCTCATTGTTTCCAATGCTTTTACGCCAACCATATTTTGTGCATTTTTGGTGACAGCACAAATAATTTCATGTCCTTGTTTTTTTAACATACTCACTAACATTGGGGTTTTGTATGCTGATATTGAGCTTGTAACAGCAAGCAAAATTCTCATAGTCTGTTATAACTTTAATTGTTCCCTTTACAAAATTTAATATTCTATAATTATATACTACTATAAATAAAAAAATAGTCTATATATTTTTGTATTTTTTATATATCTTTTTACACAAAAAAATTAAAAAAAGTATTTTTTATAAAAAGTAAAGGCTTATATGTGTATTTTACTGAAAATTTACTTAATTTTTTCAATTTGTATTTTGTGAAAAATGTATATAATTATGATATTTTGTAATTTATAGAAATTAAATAAATTTTATTGAATTGTATAAAAAGTATAAAAAAACGGACTCAAAAATAAATGAATCCGTTTTATATTTGGAGTATGCTATTATTTATTCTTTATAAGCATAAGTGAATTTATGCATAGATAATGCATCATAATAAACATCTTTTAATTTTGGAGAAACTAATAAAGGCTCTGTATAAAAATACATAGGTATTATAGCGAAACTATTAACTAATAATTCCTCAGCTTTATGCATAGCTTCCATTCTTACTTTTTGATCTCCTGTAGTAAGTGCTGTTTGTATGTACTGATCATATTGAGCATTACTGTATGAACTATAGTTATTAGGAGAATAGCTTGTATATAAAGATAAGAAGTTTATAGGGTCATTAAAATCTCCGAACCAACCGCCGCGGCACATAGTTAAGTTCTTATCATATCTAGTTTGTAAGAATACTGCCCATTCTTCCTGCACTATTTTTGTATCTATTCCTAAATGTTCTTTCCACATTTGCTGAACTGCTTCAAATATTGCTATATGGAAACCAGGATCAGCTTTGAATTCAAATACTGGGAATCCTTTTCCATCTGGATATCCTGCTTCAGCCATTAATTTTTTAGCTTCTTCTATATTTTTTTGATAATTTTCGCTGCTTATATCAAAGAATCCGCCTCCGTTTTCTCTGAAGCTTCCTTCAGCATCATTTATACCATAAGGAACAAAAGCATTAGCAGGTGTTTCTCCGCCTTTAGTAACTTGTTCTACTATGTAATTTCTGTCTATAGCAAGAGCTAATGCCTTACGAACTCTAACATCTTTTAATACATCGTTTGTTATATTCAAACAATAAAAATATGATGCAAGCATTGGTTTAATTTGAAGAAGACCTTCATCTCTTAATGTTTGTATATCTTGTGTAGGAAGTATTCTTGAAAAGTCTATAGAACCTTCTTTTATACCGGCAACAGAAGCTGTTTCATTTTGCATAAGTATAAATTTTAATTGTTCTGGTTTAACTTCTTGTACATTCCAGTAATTAGTATTTTTTACCATTATGATACTTTCATCTTGATTTATTTCAGTAGTTACAAAAGGACCATTTCCTATGTAAGTTGCAGCATTCAAACTCCAAGTATCTCCATATTGTTCTATTATATCTTTTCTTACTGGGTAGAAAGTTGTGAATGCTACCAAATCCAAGAAATATGCTGTAGGTGCTTCTAATGTAACTTCCAAAGTATAATCATCTATAGCTTTTACGCCCAAACTATCAACAGGCATTTGTCCTGCTGTTATTGCTTTTGCATTTTTTACAGGTTCATGCTGGAAACTGTATTGACTTCCTACTGCCGGATCTACTACTCTTTGCCAGCTGTATACGAAGTCAGATGCTACAACAGGTTTTCCGTCAGACCATTTAGCATTAGTTCTTAAATGGAATATATATTTAGTTCCGTCATCAAGTATTTCCCAATTTTCAGCAACTCCTCCTACTATCTTTCCGTCTTTGGATTTTGTAGTTAAGCCTTCAAATGCATGTATTACATAATAGCATGCATCTAATGCTGTATTTAGAGTTGGGTCTATTGTTTTTGGCTGAGGGCCTGCATTTATAGTAATAACATTCTTGCTTTCCTTATTTCCGCCGGAACAGGATATAACAATAAATGACATTATTATAAATAATGCTGAAAGTATTTTCTTATTCATTATGAACTCCTATTGTATATAGTAATTTTGTTTGTAGTATTATATAATAGAAATAAATACTGTCAACAGTATTAGGTTTTGACTTGTATTTTTATAGAAATGATATTTTAATATATGTGTATATTAAAAAAGAATATAATAAAAAATGTTCATAATTTTGTTTTGCATTATTGACAATAGATATAATTTTATATACTATTATACTATAATTTTTATTATATTTTTAAAATATAGGAATTTAGTTTAAAAGGATTTTAATATAGTTAAAACATTAAGTAATAAAATAACATTTAAAAATAATGAATCTTTTATTTCAATATGCGGAATTGATGATAAGAATCTAAAAATACTTGAAGACAAATTTAATGTTTCCATATATCCAAAGGGAAATGAACTGACTGTAAAAGGTGATTTAAATAAAGTAGAAGATACTATTAAAGTTTTATATACATTAAAGGATTTGTATAATTCATCTGCGGAAATAACATATCAAAAAGTTATAAGCATAGCTGATAATGTTTCTAATGATAAAGAAAATAAACTTATATCTATGCGTATAAAATTACCTTATCTAGGCAGAAGCATACAGATGAAAACGATATCACAAGGAGAATATCTCTATAAAATGCAAAACAGTGATATTATATTTTCTACAGGGGCAGCTGGTACAGGAAAAACTTTTCTTTCGGTAGCTTATGCAATTAATTTACTTTCTGAAGGCAGAGTGGAGCGTATAATTATAACAAGACCGGTTGTTGAGGCAGGGGAGAGTTTAGGTTATTTGCCTGGAGATTTTAAGGAAAAAATTTCTCCTTATATGCGTCCTGTTTATGATGCTTTATATAGTCTTTTATCAAGTGATATGATATTGAGATATACAGAGGAAGGAAAAATAGAAGTAGCTCCTTTAGCATATATGAGAGGAAGAACTTTAAGCAGATCTTTTATAATACTTGATGAGGCTCAGAATACAACAGTTTCTCAAATGAAAATGTTTTTAAGCAGAATAGGTGAAAAATCTAAAGCGGTTATTACTGGTGATGTTTCTCAAAGCGATTTGCCAAAAAATACAAAATCCGGACTAGAGCATGCTTTGAAAATTTTAAAAGGCATAAATGGAATTAGCTTCCATCATTTTGAAAAGAAAGATGTTATAAGACACCATTTAGTTTCAGAAATTTTAGAGGCTTATGAAAATGCTGATAAAGAAAATACTTTTGAAGGGTAATTATTAATTATGAATACAAATAAAAAAATAATGAAATCGGTTATCAATAAAACCCCGAATATAGAAAGAATATTCCAATTGATAATAGCTATCTTATTATATATTTTTACTTTATTTTTGGTATTTCCTACCTATATGCAAAAAGCAGATATACCTTCTGTAGGCGATATTGTAAAAGAACCTTTAATAGTTAAACGTAATGTAAGATATGAAAATAAAGAAGAAACTGAAAAGCTTGTATATTATGCCCAGTCAGCTATAGCACCTATATTTGATATGCCTAAAGATATAGAGTATGAAACTATATCTAAAATAAGCAATATGTTTTCTTTTATGAGAATATCTTATGATAATAAAGTGCCTATAGAAGAAATGTATAGTCAGTTTTTACTTTTATATAATGAACCTATAAACAAATCAGTATTTTCTAATGCCGTAGTTAATGAGCTTAATATTGGATATGAAGCAAAGATAATAGATATTATTAGAGATTTATTTAATATAGGCGTTATATCCAGAAGTAATTTAAGTTCTGAAACTTTAAACCTAATACTTGATAATGGAATATTTATATATATATTCGATGATTATGTGGTTGAAGAAAAAGTACTTCCTAGAAACAGAGTATTCTTTTTGGAAGATTTAAGAATGGAGCTTCCTTCTATTGTAGGTGCTAAATACAGAAATCTTAATATAAATCATATTAATACTATAGCATCTATAATTAATTCTTTCTTAAGAGATAATTTAATATATAATTCTGTAAAGACTAGGGAGAAAATAAATGATGTTACTTATTCTATACCTCCTGTTTATAATATGATTAAAAAGGGGTTTCCTATATTGAATGTAGGGGAGAGAGTAACAGAAGAAAAAGCTGAATTAATAAGAAATTTATTTGGAAATAATTTTGCCACTTATAATATTTCTATTTTTATAGGTCAGTCTTTATTTATATTGCTGTTATTTTTCTTTATTGGTTTTGTTATTTTAAGATATAAAATTCCTTTTTATTTGAATTTTAAAAACTATCTCTTATTTACAATTGAATATTTTGTTATAGTTACTTTGACATATATATTTTATAATCATATATCATATAAAATATCAGATACATATATACCTTTTTATATATACACATTCATTCCGATGTTTAGTATGATGAATTCTTTATTAGGAGCAAAAAGAGGAATATCAGCTATTGTAACATTATGTATTACTTTATTAGCTGCAAATATAGCACAGGCAAATATATTTGAGATATCAGCATTATTTGTCATATCCATATTTTCATCTATACTTTCAAGAAAAATCAACAGCAGATATGCCGTTTTATGGATAGGTCTTTTAATAGGAGCATATTTAAGTTTGATGTCATTAGTCGGCATGCTTCTTAATAATACTATGAATGTAACATATTTAACTTTTATATTGTCATTTGTAAGCGGATTTACTCAGGCAATATTAGTTATGATATTTTTACCTATTTGTGAGTATATGCTTGAAACAGCTACTATATTCAGACTTCAGGAATTATCAGACTTGAATAATCCTTTGCTTAGAAAATTGCAGATGAATGCTCCTGGTACTTATCACCATTCTATAAGTATGGCTAATTTAGTAGAAACTATAGCAGAAGAAATAGGAGAAGATGCAAGACTTGCCTGCGTATCAGCATATTATCATGATATAGGTAAAATGGAAAATCCTCTATATTATATTGAGAATTCCAATAGAGATGAAAACAGACATAATAAATTAAAACCTACTCTTTCGGCATCTATAGTTAAAGCTCATGTACGTTTGGGTGTTGAGATAGCAAAAAAATACAGACTTCCTAAAGAGGTTATTGCAGCAATAAAAGAGCATCATGGAACAAGCTTAATAAAATATTTCTATGTAGAGGCAGCAAAAGAAAATCCTGATGTTGATATTAATTTATTTACTTATCCGGGTCCTCGTCCTCAATCAAAAATTACAGCAATTATAATGATATTGGATTCTATAGAGGCGGCAAGCAGAACTTTAGATTCTCCTAGAAGGGAAGATTTGGAAATGTTTATAGAGAATATGGTAGATGAAAAAATGGCTCAAGGAGAATTGAATGACAGCGGTCTTACTTTAAAAGATATAGAAATAATAAAAAGAATAACATTCCAGAAAATTATAGTTTCTTTGCATGAAAGAATTAAATATCCAGAGCTTCCAGAAGATAAAGCTGAAAATAATAATGCAGATGCAGAAAAAGCAGCTAAAGAGAAAGCTCATAAGGAGAAGGCAGAAAAAGATAAGGCACATAAAGAGAAAATAGCTAAGGAGAAATCAGAGAAAGAGAAAGCACATAAAGAAAAAATAGCTAAGGAGAAATCAGAGAAAGAGAAAGCACATAAAGAAAAAATAGCTAAAGAAAAAGCAGCCAAAGAGAAAGCAGAGAAGGAAAAGGCAGAAAAAGAAAAAGCACACAAAGAGAAAATAGCTAAAGAGAAGGCTGAGAAAGAGAAAGTACAAAAGGAAAAAGCAGCTAAAATGATAAAAGAGAAAGAAAAAATAAAAGAGAAGATAGCTAAAAAAATTCCTATTAAACATAAAAATGAAAAAGATGAAATAAAATATAATAATACAGAAAAAAAAGAGAGTAAAGAAAATACTGTAAAAAAATAATGAGGTATTATGAAAGTTAATGTTTTTAATGAAACAGATTATGATATAAATTTAAAATATTATAAATATTTCTTGTATTGTACTGTAAAGGTTACCGGTATAAAAGGAGATGTTAATTTATTATTTTGTAATGATGAATATATAAAAAAGCTCAATCATGATTTTAGGAATAAAGATAAAGCAACAGATGTATTAACATTTCCAATGGGAGATGCCAAAGAGGGCGGAGATATAGTCATTTCTTATGAATGGGTAACAACAAGATATAGTGAAGAAAAGATAAAAAAAACAGTATTAAAATTAATAATTCATTCAGTACTTCATTTAATGGGTATACATCATAATTACAGTAAAAAATCCTTAATAGAAAACAATGAAAGAATGAAAGAGCTTTACTATAAAGTAATGGAATATATAAAAAATAATAAGGATAAAAATAAATGCCAATAAAAAAATTAATATCAAAAATAACAAAGAAAAAGGATAATGAATCAGAAAAGAATAACTATGTAAATTTATCTACATTAACAGAGGCAGAAAGGGAAATTATAATAAATACTATAGAGTTAAAATCAAAGAGTGTAAGAGAAATTATGGTGCCGCGTGTAGATGTTGTTATGATACCTATTGACTTTTCTTATGATAAGGTGATAAAGGCTTTCAATAAAGAGAGAAATTCAAGGATTCCAGTATATAAAGATGGTATAGATGATATAGTAGGTGTTTTGTATGTGAAAGATTTGATAGATGCAGATGAGAAAAATTTTTCATTAAAGAAAATGCTTCATAAACCTTTATTTGTTCCAATATCAATATCTTTAATGGAGCTTTTGAAAAACTTTAGAGAGAAGCAAATACATATTGCTATGGTAGTTGATGAATACGGCGGTTTTTCAGGAATTGTTTCTATGGAAGATGTACTTGAGCAGATTATTGGTGATATACGCGATGAATACGATGAAGAAGATGAAGAAGTAAAAAGTAATGATGACGGTACATATTTAGTGGATGCAAGAGCCAGAATAGAAGATTTTAATAAATATGGAATACTTCCTCCTATACCAGATGATGAGGCAGATACAGTAGGCGGATTTTTATTTTCTTATTTGGGCAGACTTCCTAAAAGAAATGAGGCTATAGAATATAAAAATTATTCTTTCACAGTTGTAGGAAAAAGCGGAAATATTGTTACAAAAATTAGAATAGAGAAACTTAAAAAAGAAAAAGAAACAGTCCAAAAAGAAAGCGATGATTAATATTTTGATTTGATAAAAACTTATTATATACTAAAAATTTTTAAGTTTGTCATTTTTTTATTCAACTTTTTCCCGCCGCAAAAAGTTGCAAAAAGTGCAATTACATAATTAGTACTAAATCATACTAAAATTGTTTTACATGTAAGATAGGTTATTAATTTAAGCTAAATTATAGTCCTTTTGCTTCTTTGGGTCACCAAAAGAAGTGGGGTGCGGGGCAAAGCCCTGCAGATATTTAAAATTTAAAAAAATTATTTTTGACAAAATATAGTTGTTTAGGTATATACTGAAACGATTTCATTTTGCCGACTACTGCACATTATGTAATATTATCAACTTTTTTGCCGCACACACTCTGCGGACTTCATCAAAGTTTTTATCCTTCGGATACGCTATGCGAAAAACTCAATTGCTAGAACTTTATATTAAAAACTTTCCTATTAAATATAGGATATACCCTAAAAATGCAGTCTTTCGCGAAGCGTATCCGAGCCTGTCGAGGATATAGGTTCTCGCCGAAGGCAGGCTATGCCTTATCCCAATACCGAAAGGTACCTTGCCTACGGCACGCAGAGCGGTGGGCAAAGCCACCACAAACAATAAAATTGAAAAAACTAAAATTGACAAAATATAGTTGTTTAGGTAGATATAAAAATACCCCTTCTAAAAAATTTAGCAGGGGCATTTTTTTGATAGGTATAAACAAAAATGTATAAAAATCGTTATTCTAAATATGCATAATGAAATTGATACTCTTGAAGCGGAGTTAATACATAATCTTTTAATCTCTTACTTACTAGAGTAGGATTTGAAGGATTATATATAGGTATTAAGATATTATCTTCAGCTATCATTATTTTTTCAGCTTCATGCATAGCTTCCATTCTAGTTTTTTGATCAGCAGTATTTCTTGCTATTTCAATATATTTGTCAAATTGAGCATTACTGTAGCCTGCTGTATTCTGACTTCTATAGCTTAAATAATTTTCTAAGAAAGTCATTGGATCGCTGTAGTCTCCTATCCATAATGTTCTTATTAACTCATAATTCTTTTCGCTTCTCATTTGCTGATAAGCAGCCCATTCCATAGATGATATCATCAAATCAATTCCTAAATTTTCTTTCCACATTTGCTGTACAGCTTCAGCAACTTGTAAATAAATTAAATCAGAAGTAGTTTTATATTCTAATACAGGGAAACCTTCTCCATTAGGATATCCAGCTTCAGCCATTAATTTTTTTGCTGTTTCTACATTGTTGGAATAAGCTTCTTTTGATAAATCTATATATTCACCGCCGTTTTTTCTGAAATCGCCTTCTACATCATAAGCTCCAACAGGTACCCAAGCACTTGTAGGAGATTTAGCTGTAGGAACAACATTTTCAACTATATAATTTCTATCTATAGCCAAAGCTAATGCTTTTCTTATTCTAGTGTCTTTTAATACTTCATTTGTAGCATTGATTCCAAATGCAACTGTTGAGAAGTATGGAGCGATATCTATTATTCCTTCTGCTCTTAATTTGTCTAAATCCTGCTCTACTATATTAACAGAAAAATCTAAATTTCCATCTTTTACTCCAGCTAGTGCTAAAGTAGCATCTTTCATCATTACAAATGTTATTTTTTCTGGCTTTATACTGCTTCTATTCCAATAGTTAGGATTTTTTACCATAACTATTTTTTCATCTGGATTTCTTTCTGTCATAACAAAAGCACCATTTCCAATATAGCTTTCTGGATTTAATGACCATTCATCGCCGTATTGTTCTATTATGTCTTTTCTTATAGGCGAAAATATAGGATAAGTTAAAATATCTAAAAAATAACCAGTAGGCGATTCTAATGTAATTTCTAAAGTATAATCATCAATAGCTTTTACACCAAGCTCAGTTACTTCAAGTTCGCTTGATAATATTTTTACAGCATTTTTTATATATTCTATAAAAGAAGTGTATTCAGCACCGCTTACTGGATTTGCAGCTCTTTGTAAAGCGTATACGAAATCATTAGCAGTTACATTCTTTCCATCTGACCATTTAGCATTTGTTCTTAAATGGAATGTATAAGTTAATCCGTCTTTTGATATATCCCAACTCTCGCAAGCTCCAGCCTGAAGGTTTCCAGATTTATCTTTTGTAATTAATGTTTCAAATGCATGTCTTGGATATACAAAATCATTTCCAGAAAGGGTAGGGTCTATTGTTTTAGGTTCTTCTCCGGCATTAATAAAAAGTTCTCTGCTGCTGCGTTCTTTAGCTGCAGGGGTACATGAAAATATAAATATTATACTTGACAGTACCAATAAAATTTTTCTAAACATTTAAGATATCCTTAATATAATATTATTAGTTATCATAATACAATAATAATAAATATAATGCAATTGTTTTTACCTTTGTAATATAAATTTTACTTAAAATATATTATTAAAGTTTTAAAACGAAAATACTAATTTAAAAAAGGGGAAATATATGAAAAAAATAATACCTGTATTTTTTATTTTAATGCTGTCAGCTTCTCTTTATTCTCAAACTTCAAGATTTACAAGATTAAGTCCTCAGGAATTAACAAATCTTGCAAATCCAAGAAGACTTTCTCACAGAATATTTTATACTAAGCCATCACAAGGCCCTAATGCTAAATGGTTTGATGCTGTAAAAGAGGGAAATCTTGCTGAAATAAAAAGAATGGTTGAAGCAGGTCAGGATATAGAAGTTCAAGATACATACAGTTTGAAACAAACTGCTTTAGGCTGGGCTGCTTTTATAGGATACTTAGATGTAGTAGAGTATTTAGTATCAAAAGGTGCTAATTTATATGCAGGAGATACTGCTGATGTTACAAGTGCTTTTAAATCAGCAATACTTGGCGGAAATATTAAAGTTATAGAATATTTATATCCTTTGTATGGCGGAAAATTAAATCTTAATGAACAAGATAAAAGAGACGGCGAAACAATGCTTATGGTTGCTGCTGGAAATAACAGAGAAGATGCAGTTAAATTCTTATTAGACAAAAAAGTTGATGTAAATATTGTAAGCAAACAGTTAAATAAATCTGCTTATACTTATGCATGCGAATCTAAAAATCAAAATATTATAAAGATGATAAAAGATGCAGGCGGTATAAATGTACGCACTGGAAAAGCTTCTTGTCAATAATATAATTAAAAAATAATAAAAAAGGGCTTTTATTAATTTTAATAAAGGCCCTAATTTTTTGTATTAAATTATTGATAAAAATATTATTTGAAGCTAAAGAATTTCATCAAATCCGCGAGTTTTTGAGTTTCTTTTTCCATATCAACAACTATATCTGCATTTGTTCTTACTAAATCAGTATTCTGTTCGGCACTTATATCCACACTGTTTACAGCACTTTGAACTTCTCTTGCTGAAGCGTCCTGTTCTGTAGAAGATTCTACCATCTGACTTACTATATAACTGCTTTCTTTAGCTTTATTAGTAATATCTTCCAAAGCGTCCATAGTTTCTTTTATTTTATTGTTTCCTTCGTTTATCTTTTCTAAACTGTTATTTACTATAGTTGTAATGCTTTTTACTGATGCTTGAGAAGTTTGAGCTAGATTTCTAACTTCAGCAGCTACTACAGCAAATCCTTTTCCTTGATCTCCGGCACGTGCGGCCTCTACTGAAGCATTAAGAGCAAGTATATTTGTCTGCATTGCTATATCATCTATTATTTTTGTTATGCTGGCTATTTCTGAAGCAGCCTTTGTTATATCTTCCATAAGAACCATAGATTCTTTTGATAAATTATAACAATGTTCGCTTGAATCTGTAAGTATTTGTATTTTATCATTTGTAACTGCTATATCATTTGTTGTTTTATCTATTACTTCTAAAGTGTTTGCCATAGTTTCAGTTATCATTTTTAGATCATCTCTCTGTTTTTCTGTTCTATTAGATAAATCCGCACTTCCGGCACTTACATTTTTACTGGCATTTTCCATAGCATTTGTAGAGTTTAATATTTGCTTTATTATATTTGATAATATATTTTGAGTATTTAATATAGAATTAAATATCATTCCTATTTCATCTTTTCTTGTACTCAATGATTTATTTTCATAGGAACTTAAATCCCCATTGCTCAATTTTTCTGATACATGCAAAACTTTAAGTATTGGGTCTATTAAGCTTTTCTTGATTAATATATTTATAAGTACTAAAAATACTATAAGAACAATAATAGCCAATATAGAAGTTACAACAGCATTTTTTATATTTTCTCTTACTATAACAATTTCTGGTATATTTACTAATAAGCCTATAGCATTATTATCATCTTTCAATGAAGTTAATGGCACTACAATATTGAAAACTTTATGATTATTTATTTTGTTTCTAAATGATAATTTAGTATTATTTTTTATACTGCTTATTATATCATTTGCATTGTTATATATAGTTGAAATTTCTTCTCCTATAATTTGAGTATTTGTAGCAGCCAATATTACACCGTATTGATTAATTAAATAACCGCTCATACCATTATTAGTTGAGATTGCTGATACTATTTTTACCAAATTATCAGCAGAAAAATCCACTCCAACCATACCTAAAAACTTTCCGGAATCATCTAGTATAGGCTCAACAATGCTTACAGTAAGTACAGTATCAGCTCCTGTATAAGTATCATCTTTTTCAACATCGCTTATATATAATTGTTTTGAATTTTTAGGTATAGTATAGTAATTAGGATTGGCGTCAAATTCTTCTTGATAAACTTTATCATAAGTAACTTCATTTTCATCATAAAAGAAAGAAGGACCGTATCTTCCATCAACTTCAGAACCATAATCAGTATCTATAAATTCATCATCTCTGCCGTCAAATGCATTTTTTTCCCACATCTCATATATACTAAATAAATTATCATTATTGTTAAGCATTTCCCCTAGAATACGAGTATGTGATTCTCTTGTGATAGTTCCGCTTACTATATCGTTTTTTAATGATAATGCTATAGTATCAAGCATAGATATATATGAAAGCATTTCTTTTTCTATATCTTTAGCATAAGTTGTGACCA
Organism: uncultured Brachyspira sp.; assembly: GCF_944390845.1. GTDB lineage: Bacteria > Spirochaetota > Brachyspiria > Brachyspirales > Brachyspiraceae > Brachyspira > Brachyspira pulli. Next base: position 42,919 of record NZ_CALXRM010000010.1, on the reverse strand, counting down.
TATATTCTGTTGAAGCAAAACCTTCTTTTTTAGAGTTTTCGATATTATGTGTAACCATATAAGAAATAACAGTTACAAACATTATTATTACTGATACTGCTAACAATACGAAGATTTTAAATTGAAGACCTAAAGATTTTCTGTTTTCCATAACCCCGCCCACTTTTTATTATAATAGGTATAATACACTTATTATAAAAAAATAACAATAAATTGTGATAAAATTAATTTTATATATAAATAATAACCAAAATAATAATAGATTTGTATTATAAAAAATTATTTTTATGTGCAATTATATTAGATATAAGTAATTATAATGATGTATTTGTTTTATAATTATTGATTTTTTTATATTGTTGTAAAATAAATAGGGTAGGTATTTTTATTATTTTGTTAGTAGCTATATTATTTTATATAAAGATAATTGTTTATTAGATTTTCTAATATATTTCAGTATAATATAAAACTTTATTAAACTAAAAAGATTAGTTTAATAAAGTTTAAAAAATTAAATTATATTATTTTACTCTTTTTATTTTTACACCGAAACGTTCCTCAACTAAACTAATAAGTTCAGGCAATTTTTGTTCAGCAATCATTTTTAATTTTTCTCTTTCTATATTTTGAGCAGGAGCACCTAACATAATTGAATTAGATTCAACTTTTACATTTGACATAACAGCAGCTCTTCCTCCGAATATAACTCTGTCGCCTAGAGTAACATGGTCAGCTAATGCAGCTTGTCCTCCTAATATACAATGATGACCTATTTTAGAACTTCCGGCAATACCTACTTGAGATACTATTATAGAATGTTCTCCTATTTGGCAGTTATGTGCTATTTGAACTAGATTGTCTATTTTTACTCCTTCTTTTATAAGAGTAGAACCTAAAGTAGCTCTGTCAACACAAACATTAGCCCCAATTTCAACATCATTTTCTATAACAACATTTCCTCTTTGAGGTATTTTCATTTGTCTGCCATTAACTTCAAAGAATCCAAATCCGTCATTTCCTATAACGGTTGATGAACCTATTATAACTCTGTCTTTTACAATACATCTGTCATGAATTGAAACATTGGCATATATTGTGCAGTTCTCTCCTATAACAACATCATCTCCCAAAAATACATTAGCTTCTATAACTGTTCCATTTCCTATAACTGTATTTTTACCTATATGAACATTATCTCCTATATAAGCATTTGAAGATACTTTGGCATTTTCCTTTATAATAGCTGATGGTTCAATAGTACCTAAAGGATATTTTTTATCTTCAAATAGGAAATATAATAATTTTATGAATGCTTCTTTAGGATTATTATATATAATTGCTGTTTTGTCTTTAAAATCGTTTATTTTATTTGCTGTATCTTCTCTTAAAATTAAGGCATTGGCATTACTATTTAATGCAGCTTCTAAATATTTGTCATTATCTATACAAACTATTGAATTATCTATTATTTCATTAATAGGGGAAAGAGTTGTTATTTCTTTTTCTTCATCTCCTATTATTTTTTGTGCCTGAAGGAAATTATAAATATCTTTTATTTTCATAATATTATCTCCTTTTATTTAAAATATATAAAAAACTAAAATGCATTTTGAATACATCTTAGTTTTTTATAGTTAATAATTAATGACTAATAATTATCTCTGTAATGATGCTTTTACATTTGCAATAACTGATTCTGTAATATCAAAATTTCTGTCAGCATATAGTATAGCATGTTCTGTTCTTTCTAATATTAAAGTGTATCCTTCTTTTTTAACTATAGTCATAAGTGAATTAGCAACTTGTCTTTTTACTTCGCCTCTTAAAGAATAATCTCTATTGTTTTGAGCTATTGAAGTATCTTCCATATTTGTTTGCTGAGCTTCCTGAAGTTTATATTCTTCTAATTTTGCTTTTAATTTTTCAACAAACACTTCATCGCTTGTAAGTTCTTTGATAACTCTTTCAAGATCAATATATCCAACTTTTGTAAGTCTATATGATTGTGTAAATACTCTTGGGCTGACAATTGATACTACAAGTGTAGCTATAAATAATAAACTCATAATATAATACTTTTTCATTTTTATCTCCTTTTTATTTATAAATTATAAAATTATTATCAAAATAATATATTCTTAATAGAATGGGTGGTTCATAGTAAATGCAATTCCCCAACCTCTGCCGAACCAAGCTCCAAGCGGAGTAAAACTATCTCCTTCAAAGTCTTGGAATCCTTTACCGAAACCAACATCATTTTTATTGTATACAAATCTTTTTGCAACATAGAATCTTACATTGAATATCGGTATAGTAAGTCTTAAACCAAAACCAACAGAATATATGTATTGAGACGGATCAAATATATCCTTAATATCCATAAATTGAGAAGGATAAGTTTTAGCATCTCCGTCTTCATTCCAGCCAGTACTTCCAGGCATCCATAATTGACCTGCATCAAGGAAAGTAACAAATCCTAATGTTTTTGGTACTATTGGTATACGAAGTTCAGCGAAGAATCTTACTTTTGCTCTACCATAACTCCAAGAATCTGTAGTAGCTGTTCCATCTTCATTAGGAGTTCCAGCCATATCATAAGTTGATAAACCTCTATTTTTCTTAAATATAGTATATTTAGAAGTATCCCAACCGCGTACATCTTCAAATGGGTTAAGATAGTATAAAACATCAGCGTCATTTTGTAAAGGAAGTCCAGGAGTAGCTATTATTTGACCTAATTCTCCATAGAAGGCAAATGAAAGCCAATCTGTTGCAGGTATAGCTAAGAATCCTGTTAAGTTCATTCTTGTTAATTGAGTATGTCCGAAGTATAAATCTACTATACCTCTTAAGAAGCTTCCTCTTGTAGGGTTAAGATAATCGTTTCTGCTGTCACGAAGAAGTGAGTAAGATATAATAAATGTTGTAAACCAATCACTTTGCCATCTTAAGAAAGAACCGTCCTTCTTATTGATTCTATGTACTAAATATTTTTTAATATCATTAAGTACATAATTAGGTCCATCGGCATTGGCACCCTGATCTTTTCCCTGCTGATACTGCTGAACTATTGTATCGAATGTTATGAAAGTAGAATAATAATCAGCAAAATAATAACCGAGTCTTACTATACCTTCAAAACCATGTCTTGTATAATATGAATATTTAGGTATTCCAAATGAGTCTGCTCCTATTTCATAACCAGTATTTATACCCTCATTAAAGTATGATAAATCAACACCTAAATATATTGGAAGATTAAGTAAATAAGGCTCAGCAAAATTTACAGCTATACGTTTCTGTGTTTCTCCTAATTCACCGCTTAATCCTAATTGTAAGCCTCTTCCTAAGAAGTTATTTTCCCTTATAGAAGCAAATACTTTAAATCCTGAACCAGTAGAGAAACCGCCTCCGCCTGATACCATTGCAGTTTTACCTTCTGTTACATTTAAAGTCAATTCCATCAATCCTTCAGCAGAACCAGGTTTAACTCCTATATTAATATTATCAAAGAATTGTGTATTATATAATCTTTCTTGAAGTCTTTGTATTTTAGTTGTATTAAATACTTCACCAGCTTTTATATCAACATATCTTTGTATAACAAAATCTTTAGTTTTTGTATTTCCAGCTATAGTGATATTTTCTATATGTGCTTTATCGTTTTCTACAATATCGTACATTATATTTACTATTTTATTTTCTTCATTAACAGTAATTACCGGTATAACTTGTCTGAATATATAACCTCTTTCAGAATACTTATTTTGTATGCCTTGATAATCTGTCATATGATAAGTATAATTATATAAAGCACCTTTTTTTGATTTAATATCTTTTTGTATATTTTCAGAAGATATAATGAAATTACCTTTAAATCCTATATCGCCGAAATAATATTTATCACCTTCAGTAACATATATATCTATTATTAAGTCCTGTTCATTTTTTATCTGCGGATCTCTCCATTGATATGTGAACTTTACATTATCTACTTTGGCTCTGTAATAACCTCGGTCTGCATAATACTTTACGATTTTGGTTTTATCCTCTTCAAATTTAAACTCATTAAATTTACCGAGTGCCATAAATCCGTTTTCTTTTGTTGACATTTGTCTTTTTAATTCATTAGCAGAAAAATGGGTATTGCCATGGAATCTTATATTAGCTACTTTTACTTCATTTCCTTCCACTATGTTCATTTGTATAACAACATCAGAAGTATCATTATTTTCTATTACTTTAGGTTCAACATAAGCTTTTAAATAGCCTTTATCCTGATAGTTGGTAATAATAGCATTAACTGCCTCATTAAGTTTTTGAGGTATATATGGATTTCCGGGCTTCATTATTGGTTTTATGGCATCATTAAGTGCAGTTCTGCTTAAACGCTTATTTCCAATATACTCTATATCTTTTATTATGTATCTTTCAGCTACTACAATATTTAATACAACTCCGTCATCTTCTCTATTAGCATCAATAGCAACTCTGTCAAATGATTGAGTATCAAATAGTTTTTTTATAGCTTCATTTATTTCAGCCCTTTTAAATTTACTTCCAGCCTTTATTGGAAAGCTGTTAATTATTTGATCTTTTGTAAGCCTAGATTCTCCTGTAACATCTATACGCTTTATTTCAAGACCTTCATATACAGCTATATTTTTTGCTGTTTGTAAATTTTCAAAGTCACTTTCTGCAGCTATCAAAAAAGCTACAGTTAATGCCAGAAATGAAAATAAGATAATACAATTTTTCTTAATAAAATTCACTAAAATCTCCACCGAGTAACTATGTTAAAATCTTGTCCTTTTCCTTGTATATCGAAAGGATTTATTTTATACTCAAAAACAAAATTTGCAAGTTTATAATTTTTTAGTAAAGATACTTCAAAACCAAATTGATGGTCAAAATAATAAGGATCCACGTTTTTACCATTAACACTAGGTCTTGATGTATCATTAACTCTATAGGTAACATCGTATTTTAAATACAAATATTTAGAAACATATTTTCCAATACCAACACTTGTATTATCCCATATAGAAGTAGGACTTATACTATTATTATTTGTAACAAATAGCAAGTTATTTACTACTGTAGGGCTTAAGTTAATATAGTCTATTCCTAAGAACTGTCTGAACCATCTTTCTACAGGTCTTAATACGGTACTTCTTAAAAGTAAGTCGCTGTAATTCATAGTAAGCTGCTGTAATTGGTCGTTATTCATAGTATTTCTATTAGCAGCACTTTCTGCAAACATTTGATTTTCTCTGTCTCCAAAAGTACCTTGAGGTATTCCGGCTAATTGATTAACTTGATATTGTCCTAATGCAGGTATAGTGTAGAATTTTACAGGTGATATTCCTCCGTCTTGAGATGATACCAACTGAGATAATCTAGAATTCATTTCCATATATAAAGTTACATTTTCACCGGATAATTCACTTTCAAATGATTGAGAAGATAAATTAGCTGTGGTAGGATAATACTTTTTATATGTGTATGCTGTAGCTGTTATTATAGGATCTAAACTGTTATTAGGCGGGAATGTAACAGAACCGCTTTCTAACTGATATATATTTTGTAGATAATAAATACTTCCTCTGTCTACATTTACAGTACCAGCAAGCTCTATACCGTCCATAATAGTATTGTAAACTCTCATTTTAGAGCCTTCTTCCAAGTATACATCACCTACTAAGTTATGAGCAACTCTAACCTGTTTCCAAGCTTCTATAGTGAAATCCCAATAAATTTTACTTAATATTCCATATACACGTTCTTTATATGTATTTTGAGATGATATTGATAATTGAACATCACTTTTCATTAAAGTAAGAACTCCTCCTATTCTAGGAGCAGCCATATTTCCGCCTACTGTTATATCAACATGTACAGGGCCTTTAACTTTAGCAATACCTAAATTTAAATTTCCGTCTAAAAGTCCTAGCTGTTCATCTGATGACAATAAATCGAATGCCATATAGTTTATATTGTTTTTGAATATTTCTGCTTCGCCTGTTATACTCAAGTTTTTCTTTTTCTTAGATGTGAATGTCAAATTATTTACATCAAACATGTGTCCGTTAAAGCCGAAATCTACTATTGTGTCGTCAAATACATCATTAAAATATGCTATTTTTACTCTTTTACCATGACCTAAGAATCTTCCGTCTATAGCGACATTATCAGCATCACCATGTATATGGGCATATAATGTATATGGATTTCCGTCTACCATAAAGTTAGTAGGGGAGGAGTTAATTTCTGTGAATAATACATTAAATATTTCAAATACTTCTACATTTATTATGTCTGAAGTAATTAATAAATCCACTTGATCTCTTTTAGTATTTTTTATAACTCCATCTATATTGAGCATATCATCATTATCATATACATAAACTAAATCTGTTTTGGTATTGCCTAATTCTTTTGTTATGGAACCTGAGATACCATGTTTCTTTGTATTTGTGAATATTATGTCTTCACCATTATAAGTCATTATTGTACCGAATTCCGGTAATTTTCTTTTGTTTATTGTTATAGGTGTTGTTTGTATTCTAAATTCCTGTCTGTCATCTGGCAATCTTCTCATATTATAATCTATAGTACCAGAAAATGAACTTAAGAAAGTCATATTATTAACTTCTACTTTCATATTCTGCAAATCTCTTGAGAAGTATGCATAAGGTATTTTTATTTGCTGTTTTTTGGCAAATGGTTTTGCTGAAACTGTACCAAAATCTCCTGTTTTTGTTACTAATATATCTTTTAATTCTAATTCATCAGTTTTATAATAACCGGATAATGAAATATCAAATCTCATACCAGGTATTTGAAAATCTTTAACATCAAATTTTTCAAGATAAACAACAGGGCTGCTCATTAAACCTATTAATGTAGCATTAGCTGTTAATACTCCATAAGCCTGACCGCTGATATCAAATGGTAATTGGCTGATAGTAACTTTTCCATATACATTATTTTTATTGATTGAAGCATCTAATGCTAATATTCCGTCATTTTCTATATCTTTTAATAATACTGTAAATTTATTTATTCCGTCAGAAGATGCCAATATTCCGTTTCCGGATACTCTGTTTTCACCATAATCTAATATGATGTTTGTAAACATTATACTTTGATTTGACAATTCAAATTGAGTATTTAGAGCAAATATAGGTGCTAAATTTTTATTAGCCTTTATATTTCCATATAAATATATAGGCTGCTGAGTATAGTTATTAACATTCACATCTACATTTAAATCGATATCTTTTATACTTAAAGTTTTTGGAGTTTTTATATTTAAATCCAATAATCCGTTTGTTGATATTATACCGCTTGCAATTATTTCTGATTTATCTGTAGAGGCATATATTACCTTGCTTCCGTTAGTAGATGTTGTTGAAAATCCGCTTAAACCATAATTTCCAGCAGGGGTATTTAGATTACCTTCTATTTTTACATTTAAATTCTTATCATATTCTATTTTAGCATTTGCATTTATTCCGCCGTTTTCTGAAAGTCTATAGTAAATATCATTAATTTCTATTACATTTTTATATGCTGAAGCTCCTATTCTTATTAAATATTCTTCTGTGTATATCTTTTTAGATGATGCCTTTAATACATGTACATTTCCTTTATCTTGAGTATATAATGCATTACTCATAGTATATTCAACATTTAGTGATGAAAGGTTATCTATTACATTTTGGCCTAATGCCACCATGAAAATTTCTTGAGGTATTACACCTTTTGCACTGATTAGAACAGGTTTTGTTTTATCCAAAGAAAATTTAGCACTTAAAGGCTGATCATATTTACTTGCTACTAAATCAAGTCCTATTTCTTTTTCATCTCTATTATATAGAAAATCAAATGCTAAAGGTTTGGTTAATGTATTTGCATAAGTAAATTCAGATATTGTAAATCTTGATTTAATTTCCTTATCATCTATTTTTAGAGGTCTTAAATATAATTTTGTAGATAAAGGTTTATCTCCGGCTTTTATATTATTTACATTTAATGATAGTAAGCTTGATACAGGATCTCCTAATGGTACTATTCCGCTTGCTACTATATTACCTTCTAATGCATTTACGTATGCATTAGATAGTATTATACTGTTATTGGTAAGTTCAGCATTAACTGCTACATTAAATAATTTATCTCTTACTCTTAAATCAAAATCTATATATGAATTTGTCATATTAGTTAATGAATAATTACCATAAGCATTAATATCAAGATCTCTGAATGTATCTATAGAGTTGCTTATTGTAGATATTGTTTTTTCATCTAATTTAACGAATCTATAAATGATAGGAGTATCTAAAGCAATATTCATGAATTTATATATAGTATCTTTTGTTACTTTTATATTTGTAGCAGAGAAGCTTATATCTTGTTCATTATAATCATATTGTACATTTAAGAAATTATTATTATTTTTTTTATTTTGTAAACTGCCTTTTACTCCATCACTGCTGTTTGTTAATAACAGATTATATACAAATAAATCCCCATGTTCATCTTTGGCATGTATTAATGAAGTTATTTCTGATAAATTAGTTTTACTTTCTAAAGAAAAATGTACAGTAGTTTTATCAGGCAAATCTATATTATATGAAAGAAAATAACCATAAGATCTAAAATTACCATCTAAAGAGTTTAAAGATGCTTCTGTGACATTATTACTATTATCTACTATTTTTGTAGAGAAGTTCTTTATACTAATATTTTTATCCATAAATATTGGAGTTATACTATTTATAAGTTTTCTGATATCCTCATAAGAGTTTTTACTACCTCCTCCGCTGCCGAATATAGAGGTATCTAATAATACAGGATAAAAATCAGCATTATCTATAGCAATGTCGCTTAAAAGATATAAAGGATCTCTTTTGATAAATATTCTAAATAAATTAAAACGCAAAGAGGCTCTATCCATATCAAAGAAAGCATCAGGGTTATTTTTAGAATATAGCTTAACATTATCAAGTACTAATTCTAATTTATAGGATATACTTATATCGGATACAGAAATATCTATAGGACTTACTTTGTTTATATATTCTATAACATTATCAAGATACTTTTGTTTATTTGATAATACTAATGAAACGCTAAACAAAGCAGGTATCATAAAAGCTAACAAGGTTGTAGCTATATACATTCTAAACCTAGAGTACCTATTTCTTTGACGCACTCAGCAGTCCTTTTTTAAATATTGTTTACAATTATTTTCATTATATAATATAACCTATTTATAGAAAAATTGTTATATCTATAGTTACTTACTATCGGAATTTCTGATTTTATCAGTTAAAAACTATGAATAGTTATTTTTTAATACTTAAATACACATAAATAATATAATTTGACAAATAAATAAAATAAAACTATACTATATTATACATAATAGTAGTTTATTATTTGGGGGTGTGAATATGCTAAAACAGCTAATAAGAAACAAAATAGATATAATTGATAATGTAAGTAATTGGGAAGAAGCTATAAGAAAGGGAGCTGAGCTTTTAGTAGAAAATAAATGCGTAGAACCTAGATATGTTGATTGTATTGTAAATAATATCAAAGAATCAGGACCTTATATTGTACTTGGTGACGGAATGGCTATGTCTCATGCCAGACCGGAAGACGGTGTTATAAAAAATGGAATTACTCTTTTAAAAATTAGAGATGGTGTTGATTTTGATGAAAAAAACAGAGTATTTTTACTATTTACATTAGCTGCTGAAAATAATGAACATCATCAGGAATTATTAGAAGAAATAGCTGATTTATTAAATGAAAGCGAAAAAATAAAAAGAATAATGTATGATGATTTAAGTGATTTAGAAATATATGATTTAATATAATACAAATCATAATTTTTTTCATATTTTTTATTTCCATATAAAATATAAACTAATTATTATTTTGTTCAAATTATTTAAATAATTATGAGGATATTTTGAATAGCATTAAATTAATAGCCTTAGATTTAGACGGAACTCTTTTAAATAATAATCATCAAATAAGTGATTATAATAAAAATGTTTTAAAAAGAGCTTATAATAATGGAATAAAAATAATACTTTCTACTGGAAGACCTACATCATCAGCTTTGAAATTTTTATATGATTTGAATATAGACAGCGAGTTAATATCATTTAATGGTGCTATGATAACGGATAAGGATTCTAATATCATATATGAGAAAAGTTTAGATTCTGATACTGGAAAGAAACTTATAAGCATGGCAAAGAAATATAATGTATATTATCAATCATTTTTAGGCAATAGATGGAATATAGGCTTCTTTGATGAGAAATGGCTTAATTATTATATAGCAATAGCACAGATACATAATTATATTATTGGTTTTGAAGGTATAGAAGATTTTTCTTTTACTAAATTTATGTTTATAGGTGAAAATGCTGTATTAAAAAATATAGAGTTTGAATTACAAAATATATTTGGAAATGATTTGTATTTTACATTTTCAAGAGAAGTATATTTAGAGGTTATGAATAAAGAAGTTTCAAAGGCTAATGCTTTGGAATTTTTACTAAATAAATATAATCTTAATAGAGAAAATGTCATGGCTTTTGGAGACAATAATAATGATTTAGAAATGCTTGAATTTTCCGGCATATCGGTTGCTGTTGATAATGCTGAAAAATCAGTAAAAGAAAAATGCCAATATATAACCAAAAGCAATGAAGAAAATGGAGTAGGTGAGTTTATAAATAATTATCTTAATTTTGACTTTTAATTATAGGAGTTTTTTTATGCAATATGTTATAGGTATAGATGTAGGAAGCGGAAGCGTAAGAGCTGGTATATTTTCTGTGAAAGGTGAAAGTGTAATATTTAAAAGCAAAGATATAAAGATGAGAAAGATGTCTGGAAATTTTGTAGAGCAGTCATCTGAAGATATATGGGATAGTCTTTGTTATGTAGTAAAAGAAAGTATAAAGGAATCAAAGATTAATCCTTCAGACATTATTGCCATAGGTTTTGATGCTACTTGTTCGCTTGTTGTGTTAGATAAAGATGATAAGCCTGTAAGTGTTAATCCTGATAATGATAATTATTGGAATATAATAATGTGGATGGATCATAGGGCTGAAAAAGAAACTGAATTTATAAATTCTAATAATTATAAAGTTTTAAATTATGTAGGCGGAAAGATAAGCATAGAAATGGAAATGCCAAAGATTTTATGGTTAAAAAACAATTTAAATAGCTCCTATAAAAGAATTGCAAAATTTTTTGATTTAGCAGATTTTCTTCAGTATAAGGCATGCGGTTCTGAGATAAGAAGTTCATGTACATTAGCTTGTAAATGGACATATTTAGCACATGAAAATAGTTGGGATAAAAGCTTCTTTCAATCTATAGGACTAGAGGATTTATTGGAAGATAATAAAATAGGAAATACAGTTAAAGAACCAGGAAGTTTTGCTGGAAATCTTACAAAACAAAGTGCTTTAGAATTAGGTTTGAGTGAAAATGTAAAAGTTGCTGTTGGAATGATAGATGCTCATGCTGGCGGATTAGGTTCTTTGAGAGATGAGGCAGATGATGTGCTTGTTATAGTGGCAGGAACATCTGCTTGTCATATGATGAATAGAAAAGAATCTACTTTTATACCGGGAATATGGGGACCTTATTATAATGCTATGGTTTCTAATATGTGGCTTAATGAAGGCGGACAAAGTGCTTATGGAAGTTTGCTTGATTATACATTAAGAAATCATTCTTATTATAATACTTTACTTAAAGAGGTAAATGGAAATCATAATAAGATATATGATATATTAAATGATGAAATAAAAAGATTAAGAGAAAAAGATCCGTATATAATAAAAGATTTGCATGTATTAGATTATCATTACGGCAATAGATCTCCTAGAGCAGATAATAAACCTAGAGGAATGATTATTGGTTTAGATATGGCTGAAAATTTAGAATCTATGGCTAAAATATATTTGGCAGTACTTGACAGTATATGCTTTGGTACAAGACATATTATTGAAGTGGCAAGAAATAATGGATATAAAATCAATTCTATAATAGTATGCGGCGGAGCTGTGAAGAATTCTTTATATATGCAGGAATTGGCTGATATTTGCTGTCAGGATATTTATTTTGCAGGTCATGATGAGGCAGTTGTTTTGGGAAGTGCTATTAATGCTTCTATAGCTTCAGGAATATATCCTACATATAAAGAGGCTTTGAGAAATATGGGAAAACTTGGTGATATTGTAAAGCCTAATAAAGAATTAAGTAATTATTATAATAAAAAATATGAAATATATTTGGATATGTTCAATGATAAATTAAAATATGAAAATATAATGAAGGATTTTTAATTTATTCTAATAGAGAAAGTTTATCTTCTTTATTGTTATAAATGATTTTTCTTTCTTTTATATCAGCTGTACTGTAATCTATTTTTTTATTGGATAGAATATCATTATTTATATCATATTCCTTTAATATGTTTTTTGAATTGGCATAACAGTATATGCAGCCGTTTGTACAGGTATTGTATGTTCCTATATCAATGCTTTCTATACAATTGCATAATTTTCTTTGGGATTTATCTTTATTTTCTTTTATAGTATAGCCTAATATTTTTTGTATTCTGTTTTTATCTATACAAGATGATTTCTCTGTTATATCAAAGTCTTGAGAACAAGATTTTAATTTTATATTATTTTTTTCTGATATTTCTTTTAATTTATTTATTAATATAATTTTGTCTTCATTATTATCATTTATATTGCTTATATTATTTTTTATTTTTGAATATATTTGAATAAAGCTGAATATACATTCATCAGTATATCCATTTAAGCTTCCGGCAAAATTTTCAAAGTTTTCTTTATGATAATTTATATCAAAATTATTATTTAGTATAATAGGATCATATCTCCATACAATACTATCTTTACCGAATAATTTACTTATAGTTTTGAAATTTTCTATTAATATATTTTTATCTGGTATATTCTTTTCTATATCTTTATTATAAGGCGTGATAGTAAAATGCAAGTAGAAATTATATCCTAAATTTTTTACCTCTTTCAAAAAATCTATATTAGGATTCTTTGACCAAAATACTATAATATCTACAATATTTTTATTTAATGGTATTTTATAGAATTTATTTTTACTTATAGGATTTTGAGTAATAACATATCCTTCTTTTAATCTATTTAAAAACCATTTGTAATGAGATGAAGGTATATCGGTTCTTCTGCTTGCACTAATTATCATTTATATAAATGTATTAAAACACACCCATTTTCTTTCTTTGTGATAATTTAAATCCGTAAGCATCATGTCCCGGATATAATAAAGTATCATCATCTAAAGTAAATACTTTTTCTTTTATGCTTTTTTCTAATGTATCATAATCACCAGTAGGTAAGTCAGTTCTTCCTATTCCATAAGCAAATACAGTATCTCCGCAGAATAAATGTCCTTCTGTATAGAAACATACTCCGCCTCCAGTATGACCCGGTGTATGTATTACTTTAAACTCTCTGTCTTTTAATTTGAAAGTATCTCCGTCATCAAATTGTATTTCTGGGCTTTGACATTTTAATATGCTTCCTAAATATGCACTTACATTTAAATTAGGATCTTGAAAGAAATTATAATCCAAGTTATGAACGCAATGAGGAACATCTGGAAATTCTTTTCTTATATCATCAGCTCCGGATATATGATCAAAATGTCCATGTGTATATATTACTCTTACTAATTTTTTACCTTCTAATAATTTTTTATAATCATCATATCCGAATGATAATTTTGCTATATCTATAATCATAGCTTCATCATCAACGGATACTACATAAGAATTCATTCCGTACATGTTTATACTTATACAATCAACTTTTAATTCACTCATTATTATTTTCTCCTAATTAATTTACTATTTTTTTACTGTGTCAGTAAGAAAAATATCTGTAGTATCAAGCATACCAGACATAGTATTGTATTTGATTATTTTTCTTGTTTTATCATCTTTTTCAATATATGCAGCTATTTTTGGAAGGAATATTGAAAATGGAATACCTTCTCCTTTTATTTCCATTTCATAACATTCCTTTTCTTCATCTTTTATTTTTATTTTTTTTATTCCATTATTTACTATTGATACTTTTACCTTATTATCTTTTGAAGCCATAGGCATTATAATATTCATTTCATTTGTTATATCAAGAGGGAAGGTTCTTGCCATTTGATATATTCCGTACATAGAAAATATTGCAAATGAACCAGCATTGTTTGTATAATTTACTTTGCCCCTTATATCAAATGTATGTTCCATTGTTCCAAAATCATAATAGTCTATTGTTTTATTATAAACTGTTCTCATATTTTCCAAGTCTATAATAGAATACATTTCTGACTTTCTAATATTAGTCATCATACTTTCTTCTAATTGGAATGGATCTTTTAATTTTTTATTTGTTACAAAACCTTTAATATAAGTTTCTTTAATATTCCAATATCCATTGTTATCAACAGAAGTTTCTGTATATACTATTACAGCATTATTTTTTTTGCCTGATATTCCTTTATGAACAAAATATTCACTTTTTTGAAAATCTGGAATATTAGTATATGAATAATACTGTGCCAATAAAAAAGAATTTAATATAAAAAAAATTATCAATATGTTTTTCATAATTATATAATAACCTTAAAATTACAAATTTCAACTATGCATTTATTAATATTTTATTCACTTTTTATTTTTAAAATATTACCTTCAATATCTATTATGATAATATTGTTGTTTATAAGTATTTCATACTTGTTTTTTTTCTTTATTATTCTGTATATATTAGGACTTTCGTACTTTTCTTTTATAGTATTCAATACTTCTTTTTCTATAATATTATCTTCTGCAAATTTTTCTACTATATTTAATGGTATTTCATTTCCATTTCCTATTATAGAAGTCCATTCTCCTCTTGATGTGAAGTTTACAGAGCTTCCTCCTTTAAATACTACACTATATGAGGCATTGAATGTTACTTTAAAAATATAATAATCAGAAAAATATGTCTCTATAAAATTTCTTGCTTTTTCAGGCAATTTGTTATATGAAATAATATCCATAATTATCCTTATTGCTTCTAATAGAAATTAATTTATTGATTTTCTTCGTTCTTTTCTTTTTCTATCATATCTTCCAAATACGCCTTTAAGAAAATATAATTATGAACATCTGCAAGATTTTGATTATTGTTGATTTTTTTATTTAGGAATTCCACTAATTCTTCTTTTGTTTTCATATAAAATCCTTTAATAATTTAATTAATAATTTTTTGGGTTAAACAATATAATATTATTTGCAGTATGTCAATCTATAATTAGTAGATAGAATTGCTTAAAATACAGTATTAAAAATGTATTTGAATCTAAATGATTTTAACTTTTTTTATAAATACTTATGATTTATTAATTTTGCAGATATATAAATATACATATTTATTTTTTAAGAATGTAATATTTTTATAAAAAAATTATATTATTATTTTTAGGCTTTTTTTATTTTTAAAATATTTCCGTTATAGTCTATATAAATATAGTATGCATCATCTACTTTAAACTCATAGCCTTTGCTTCTTTTGTATATATTATTTATGCTTGTATATTTGTTTTTTATGATATTCATGATTTTACTGTCAATAAATTTTTCAGCTGTACTTATCTGTATTATTTTTCTGTTTCCTATTATAGAAGTCCATTCGCCTTTTCTGTTAAAGTTTATAGATGAACCGCCTTTAAAAATAACCATATAATGAGTGGATACTGCAGCACTATACACTTCATATTCGTTAAAGTATGTATTTACGAATTCCTGAATATTATTAGGAAGAGAGGTATATGGTACAAACTGAATATTTCTTTCATCATCAAAAAATATAAATGAGGAAGACACTATATATAATATTGATATTAAAAAATAAAATTTTATATTATATTTAGTCATAATTCTTTCCTACTTATATTAATAATTTTAAATATATACTGAAACAAATATATTTTGTCAAAAATTATTTTATTATTTTTATTATTTGTGGGGACTAGCCCCCACACCCCCAGTTCTTTTGCGACTGAAGGAAGTACTGTAAGTATTGCCACAAAGAAGCTATATCCTCGACAAGCTCAGATACGCTTCGCGAAAGGCTATATTTAAACTTAAATGTAATAAATTATTTTACATGTAATACAATTTTAGTATGATTTAGCACTAATTTTATATTTGCACTTTTTGCAACTTTGACGAAGTCCGCAGAGCGTATGCGGCGGGAAAAAGTTGAATAAAAGAATTGACAAACTTAAACATTTTCAGTATATAACAATTTTTGGAACTATAAACGCATACATTCTGATGCAAAATTATGATACAACGTTTTTTTACTTCAAAAAATTAAGGAATACTTAAATTCAATATCTATGCCATCTGTGCATATATTGGTATATGTAAAAAATATATAAAAAAATAGGCTGTATAATTAAAATATAAAGCCTATTTTAAATTACTCAGTTAATAATTAATATAATTAATTTTTTTGAAGTTTATACAATCTATCAGTTTCATAATAATATTTTATATTTTCACTTTTATCAAAGATTATAAACTGAAACTCTGTTATAGAATCATTTTCAACTTTCATAGTTAATGTATATTCACCTCTATAATCACTTGAATAATATGTATGTTTAGAATTATCCAACTTAATATTATTAAAATAAAAAGGAGTTGGTATATTCACTACAGCACTTTTATCTTTTTCATTAATATCAACATACACATTTTCAGGGTCAAATTCTGTAAGTTCTGTTCCATCCAATTTTTTAGCAATTGATTTTGCTTTTCCTCTAAATTCTACATAACCATCATCTTCAAAATTTGGTTCTGAAGTTTTATTTTCACTGCTGCTTATATCATTCTTAGAAGAAGTATTATCTGAATCAGTGCTATTTCCTGTTACATTTTCACTGATGTTACCATCATTCTTAGAAGAAGTATTATCTGAATCAGCATTATTTTTTGTTACATTATCAGTATTTTGAAGAGGATTAGCAGGGTTATTTTTGGTACATGATGCCGCAAATAGAATTATCATTATAATTAAAAATATTTTTATTTTCATTTTTTATTTCCTTTATTTTTTATATGTCTTAAATATAATATTTTTATATTAGAAGTCAAATTTATTTTCATAAAAATGAATTTTTATGAAACGGATAATATTAGTAAATTTAAAAGTTTTATTGAAAATAGTAATATATCTTTACTAAAAAATAAAAATTATTGCACAGGTGCTATAGATATTGCATTTAGGAATTCCTTAATTTCTTAAAGTATATCATAGGCGTATCATAATTTTGCATTAGAATGTATTCTTTTATGATTCCAAAAATTATTATATTTCCTTAGTTTTAGATTAGCTTTCTCTAAAGTTAATTCTTTTGTACAAAAGTCATAAAATTCTTTTTGGTCTCGGTTATGTGTACTTTCTACTACTCCATCGCTCTGCGTGCCTGCGGCAATACCAAGGACTAGCAACTGGGCTATAAACTCTTTTGATGTGTTTATTTTTACAAAAATTATCTAGCGGATGCTCTGTTTCAAAAAAATGCTTACGATAGGTGAATTCTGTGCCATTGTCTGTTTGAATACAATGAACACGAAAAGAAAAATATTTCAGCATACGTTTGGTAAAATCAATAGTACTTTCTGGTGTTTTTTCAGCATATAAATATCTAAAGCTCATTCTTGTTGCTATATCTACAGCAGTAAATTGATAATAACGTATTTCCCCAAAGAAAGCATATTTTACATCTGTTTGTACCTTTTCCCCCGCTTCTTTTATATAAATAGCATGCTTTCCTTTATGTTTTTTTCTTATTTTCTTCTTTCTATTTTGATAGAGATTATAATCTTTGAAGATTGTTTCAATAGCTGTAGTGCCTATTGTAATATTTTCTTTTTCTAAGAGTTTTTTAATTTTTAGCTTACCATATTTGTATTTCTTACGAACTTCTATTACTTTATTAATAATCTTTTTCTTTTTAAGCTTATTAGGACTATTTTTGGGTTTCCTACTCTTATTTTCTACAGTTCCTGTTTCTTATAATTTCTTCTTCCAATAGTAATAAGTTCTTATGCTAATATTAAATTTGAGAGCCTGAACTTTTTTATTTTTAGCTTTATTAATAGTTAATACTATCTTTTTTTTCTGATTTGTATTATATTGTTTCATAGGTATTCCTTTTTATTTTTTTGCTAATTTAATTATAAGGAATACCTGCTTTTTTTAAACTAAAAAGTGTGCAATATCTATTACTCCTAAACAATAAAAAGTAAAAAATCGTACTTTCTCTATTGACAAAGAAGCAAACATGTATATAATAGTCCACCGTCGTACTAAATTTTTATTAAAGGAGTTTTATATGACAGTAGTCAGCAGCGTAGAAAGTATGGAAAAATCTTTTTTCAAATATATTATTCCTGCTATAGTTTCAACAATGCTTGGAGGATTTTATATAGTTGTAGACGGTTTCTTCGTTGGTAATTCTATGGGAGATATTGGGCTTACTGCAATTAATTTAGTTTATCCTATAGGTACTCTGCTCATGGCTACTGCAGTAATGCTTGGTATGGGGGGCTCTGTTATAATGTCTACATATCTTGGGCAAAATGATATTGAAGGATTTAATAAAGCTAAAGTGAATACTTTTATTTCTTTAATATTAGCCAGTATAATATTAACTATTGTTTTATTATTACTAAAAAATCCTCTTATATATTTACTTGGAGCAAGGGATAAAATATTTGATTATGCTGATGAATATATTACAACTATTATTTTGGGAGGCTCGCTTCAAATAATATCATTTGGAAGCATGCCTATAATAAGAAATTGCGGTAAAACTGTTCATGCTATGAGTTTTATGGGAGTAGGGCTTATTACAAATATTATATTAGATTATTTATTTTTGATGGTTTTTAGATTAGGAATGTTCGGTGCCGCCCTTGCCACAATAATAGCTCAGGGATTGGTTGCTTTAATAGCAGTTTATTATCTATTTATAAGAAAGAAAAACAGAACTAGAATAAAACTATCAGATTTTAATTTATCAATGACAAAAAGGGCTATACAGATAGGTTTATCTCCTTTTGGTTTAGTGATGGCACCTTCTTTGATAGTAATTTTTAATAATTTGCAATGTATAAAGTATGGAGGATATATTGGGGCATCAGCATATTCTGTTATAAATTATATAGCTGGTTCTATTTTGCATTTATTTGAAGGAGTGGCAGAAGGCTGTCAGCCTATGATAAGTTATTTTAAAGGTGCCGGTAAAAATAATCTTATGAGAAAGGTTTTGAAAAAAGGTATTTTATTTGCATTTTCATTAGGCTTAATAATTATTACTGTAATATTTATTTTTAAAAATAATTTAGGCTTATTATTTGGGGCATCAGAAGAAACAAATAATATTGTAAAATCAGGCTTACTTATAATATCAATAACTTTTTTACTTCAGCCTATAGTAAGACTTGGAACAGCATATTTTTATTCATCTGGCGAAAGTAAGTATTCAGCATTTTTAACTTATATAGATCCGCTTTTTGTAAGCCCTCTATGTATAGTTGTGCTTCCTATATTTTTGAAGCTTGATGGAATATGGTTTGCTATACCGACAGCACAATTTATATTAATAATTTTGTTTTTCTTCATATATTATAATACTAATATAAAGAAAAATGATATATTTGATAAAGCTGTGTATGAGAATGATTAATTAGAATATTGATTATATTTTGTGTATGATTTATAAATAAAAAATAATGGCTTTAAATAATAAAATATTTAAAGCCGTTTTTTTATAAAAAAATACCATTAAAAAATAATAGAAGAAAAAAGCATAAATATAAGTTTTAACAATATTAAAATAAATAAAGCAAATATAGCAGAAATCAATATAAGTTTATTTGCTTTTTCTATATGGAATATTTCTAAATCTTCTAAATATTCACCCACTAAAGGTCTGTCATATATTTCTCCGTCTTTTACATATTCTCCGCCAAGTTCTATATTTAAAGCTCCGGCTACAGTTGATTCTAATCTTGCTTTATTATTTCTTCCATCTCTTTTTAAAGTTTCAAAAGCATTTTTGAATTCATATTTATAGAATTTAGCAGCAATTATATGAGTAAGAGATGTAAATATAGAAGGTATAATATTTAATATATAGCAAAGTTTTATATTGAATATTCCAAAACTATCTTTAGTTTTATTTTCATCAATATAAACAGTATCAGAAGAACTTTCAGACAATGTATAAAGAACCTTATATGCTATACATAAAGGAGCACCTCCCAACAATAAAAATATTGCAGGATATATATAATCTTCTGCAATGCTTATAGTTGTATATTCAATAGTGCTTTTTATAATCTGTTCCTGTTCTATATCATCTGTTTCTATCTCAGTATTTTCTTTTAATAGAGATTTAGCCTTTTTTACATCATTTGTTTTTAAACTTCTTACTATATGAGAACTTATTTCTAGAGGTTTTCTAATACCAAGTGTAAGGTAGCATAATCCTAATTCTATTATTAAACCCAAAATAAAGTGAATTTTATAAAGAAGCATTAAAAGAAAGAATGGTATTACAAAACTGATAGCTACCATTATCAAAGATGATAAAGTTCCTACAGCAAAGGCTAATTTATCATTTTCTGTTTTACTTTTCTTTTTAAATAAATCTTCCACTATAAAATGAAGTCTTGATATAAAAATGAAAGGATCAAACTTTACATTTTTTATAAATATATTCAAAAGGAATGATATAGGTAATATTAATAGTATTTTCATTATATAGTCCAGTAAAAGTTATTACTAATAATCATCGTAAAATTATAACTTTTCTATAATACTTATATTATTTTTGTCATCTATTTCAGCATAATATCCGCCGCCGTTTTGTAATAGATAATCATAGAAGTTTAAATTTTGTTTATCATATTTGCTGAATATTGACATTATAACACCGCCATGAGTAACTATAGCAGTATAATCTAAATTATTTTTCTCCATATCTTCTATTATATATAGATATGCATTTTCAGTTCTTGAAAAGAAATCCTCTGAAGTTTCACCATTAGGGACATTACTTTTCCAATTAGTTCTAAAAAATTCTTTATAATAAGGGTTATTTTTTAATTCTTCATGATTTTTACCTTCAAAATCACCGAAGCATCTTTCTTTTAAATTATTAATAATTTCTTTAGTATCATTCATTTCCTCAAAATATATTTGAGCTGTTTCTAAGCATCTTTTCATAGGGCTGCAATATAGTTTTTGAACAGGTTTATATTTTTCTATAATGTTTTTTTTATCTCTTAAAACTTCCTTTCCTGCTTCAGATAATGGAGCATCTGTAGAACCAAGCCATCTTCCTTCAGCATTTAATTGTGTTTGACCATGACGTATAAATAGTATTTTCATAATGATTACTCCAACTAAAAAATAAATTGTTTAACTATATATTGTCTACATTATAATAGCAGTTTATTTTTTTTCAATAAATTAATTAATATTTTTAGATAATGTGTTTATATATAATATTTATTTATCCTGTGAAATAAAATATAGTTTAATATGTATTAAAAATACTTTGGAATATAATTGACAATATCTGAATTTTTGTTATAATAAATAACTGTACAAAATCTAACAAAAATCAAAAAATAGGGTATGTGTATGAATTATGAAATATTAGCTGAAAATGCCCGCTTTTTTACAATATCAGCGGCAATCTTAACATTAGCGTTTGCCTTCTATTTCTATAAATGGATGCGTAAACAAGATGAAGGTAATGAAACTATGAAAGAAATAGCTTCGCATGTTCGTTCCGGTGCTATAGCTTATCTTAAGCAACAATATAAAGTTATAGCTTTCTTCTTTGCTGGAGCTTTCATTATTTTTGCTATTCTTTCTTATGCATTAAAAGTGCAGAACCCTTTCATTCCTATCGGTTTCTTAACAGGCGGTTTCTTCTCAACTTTGTCTGGTTTCTTAGGTATGAAAACTGCTACTTATGCATCAGCTAGAACTGCAAATGCTGCTAGTAAGTCTTTAAATGAGGGTTTAACTATCGCTTTCCGTTCTGGTGCTGTTATGGGACTTACTGTTGTAGGTCTTGCTTTGTTTGACATTTCTTTATGGTTTATAGTGTTAAATTTATGGCTTGATAATAGTCTTTTCGGTACAGACTTCCTTAATTTGTCTATTACTGGAATAACTAAAGGTACTGCTGAATACACCGCTGCCAAAATGCACTTTGTAACTACTACAATGCTTAGCTTTGGTGTAGGTGCTTCTTTCCAAGCATTATTTGCACGCGTCGGAGGCGGTATATTTACTAAAGCTGCTGATGTTGGTGCTGACTTAGTAGGTAAAGTTGAAGCTGGAATACCTGAAGATGACCCTAGAAACCCTGCAGTTATAGCTGACAACGTAGGAGATAACGTTGGAGACGTTGCTGGTATGGGTGCGGATCTTTACGAATCTTATGCAGGTTCTATACTTGCTGCTATGAGTTTGGGTTCTGCTGCTTTCGGATATATTAACCCTGATATAAGCCCAATATATGCTGTATCTCTTCCTATGATACTTGCTGCTATTGGTACTCTTTCTTCTATTGTAGGTGTATTCTTCGTTAAAACTAAAGAAGGTGCTACTATGGGAGAATTATTAAAGTCTTTAAGAGTTGGAGTTTATGTAAGCAGTGCTATAATCATCGTAGTATCTTTCTTACTTGTAAAAATGCTTCTTCCAAACAATTTGGGATTATTCGTTTCTATAATTGTTGGACTTATAGCTGGTAACGTAGTTGGTTTCTTCACTGAATACTATACTGCTGCTGAATACAGACCTACTCAATGGGTAGCTGAACAGTCTAAAACTGGTCCTGCTACAGTTATAATCGGCGGACTTGCCGTAGGTATGCAATCTACTTTAATACCTGTTGTTACAGTAGTTATATCAATAATGCTTTCATTTGGTTTTGCAGGCGGTTTCGGTACTGAAGTTTCTTCTTTCTCTCAAGGTTTATACGGTATTGCCTTAGCTTCTGTTGGTATGTTATCTACTTTAGGTATCACATTGGCTACTGATGCTTACGGACCTATAGCTGACAATGCTGGCGGTAATGCTGAAATGTCAGGACTTCCTGAAAGTGTTAGAGAGAGAACAGACGCTTTAGACTCTTTAGGTAACACTACTGCTGCTACTGGTAAAGGTTTTGCTATTTGTTCTGCTGCTTTAACTGCTATGGCTTTAATTGCTGCTTATATTGAGGAAATTAAAACTTCTTTAGGAAGAATGATTAATACTGGTAATCTTACTTCTATAGATATAGGTACTGTTCAATACACTGCTAATAGTGCTAAAGAATTATATGACAAAGTTGTTTATAGTTTAGGTATGAATGAGTTTATGAATGCTTTCAATATTCACTTAATGAACCCTAAAGTATTAATAGGTATATTTATTGGTGCTATGTTAGTATTCTTCTTCTGTGCTTTAACTATGAAAGCTGTTGGACGTGCTGCTGCAGGTGTTGTAGAAGAAGTTAGAAGACAGTTTAGAGAAATTAAAGGCTTACTTGCTGGTGAAAAAGGTGTAAAAGCTGATTATGAAAAAGCTGTTCAAATCTGTACTAAATCAGCTCAGAAAGAGATGATTGTTCCTTCTGTACTTGCTATAATAGTACCTGTTATAGTTGGTTTCTTATTCGGAGTACCTGCTGTTATAGGTGTGTTAGTAGGAGGATTAACAGCAGGATTTGCTATGGCTGTTATGATGTCTAATGCAGGCGGTGCTTGGGATAATGCTAAAAAATACATTGAAGCTGGTAATTTTGGCGGTAAAAAAATCATAGATCCAAAAACTGGAGAAAAAATTACTAACCCTAACCATGCTGCTGCTGTTATAGGCGATACAGTTGGTGACCCATTCAAAGATACTTCTGGACCTTCTATCAACATTCTTATCAAATTAATGAGTTTGATAAGTGTTGTATTTGCAGGTGCTGTAGTTTCATTCTCACCAAAAATTCAGGCTCTGCTAGGTATAGCTGATCAAATTGTTAAGTAATTAATTTATTTAATATATATAGGCTGTCTGACTTTAATAAAAGTTGGGCAGCTTTTTTATGATAATATCTCTAATAAATCTTTAATTACAAATCCTAACATATTTAATTTACAATATTATTATCATTAGGTTATTATAATATTAATACTTTGGATTTATTATGAAATTATTAAAATATTTTTTATTTGTAAACATTTTAATTATAGCTATTACATGCAATGCTTTTGCTAGTTTAGAGATAAATTTCAATGGGCATTATGGTATTGCTTTTCCTTTTAATTCTATAAAAGTAAATGATAATTATAAAAATACTATTTATGACAGTGTTGATGGTAATTTAGGTTTTGAAGGAACTTTGTTGTTTCAAATTGGAAATTATTTTAAATTATTTGAGAATGATTATACAAGTCTTATTAAAGGTGTGAGTTTATTTGGTGATATAGGTTTTAGTGTTAATGCTTTGATGTCAGATTATAAAGAAAACAATAAAAAGTATACAGAGATGCTTGGATTTTATTCTATGATGGTTGGAGCCACTGTTAAATTAAATTTCAGTAAAATGTCTGTAGGATTAGGTACGGGAATAATAGCACCTTTATATGCTATGGTTGCCTCAAGTAAATATGGCGGTGTTATGGCAGCACCTAATTTAGATAATTGGAATGTTAATGATATGAGAAATCTATTTAAAGCTCCAATAATGCCTTATATAAAACTTACCGTTGAAGGTTTTATATATTTAGTTCCTAATTTGGCAATTACTGTGGGCGGATATATGATGTATAATTTTGGTATGCAATATAAAACTGGCATCATTAATAATAATATAGGTAATAATATATATAATAAATATAATTTCTCGGATCTTTCTATTGGATTGGTATTAGGTGTATCTTTGGGAAGAAGCGACGGATATAATTAATATATTTATTCGTGAAAATTTTCATATAATAATTAATGTTTTATTGACATTGATCTAAATTTAATTTATAATGAGCCAAAATTTTGCAATAATTTTTAGATAAAAGAGAGAGCGTATGAGAAAAATACATTCAATAAGAGTAAAAATGCCTATAGCGATAAGCATTTTAAGTACAATTTTTTTGGTCCTGATTGTGGCTTTATTATCCTACAGATCATTCAGAATCACTAAAAATACCACATTATCAGGTTTTGAAAATACAATTAGCGGTTATAAAGATATGTTAGATGTTTGGCTTGATGACAGCAGAAATTTAATAAAAACTTATGCCGTTACCCCAATAATAAGAGAATATTTTTTAAATAGAAATATAGATGTACATACTACACTTTCAGAATTTGAGGCTATAAATAATTATGTACTTGATATAGGTTTAACAGATACAAATGGTATTATTTTAGATAATGTTAATAAAGTAAAACTCGGAGAAAATATTACTACTGTAAGAACTAATATTTTAAACATATTAAGAGAAAACAATAATGAAGCTTCTTTTGATGATAGTGTACAAAAGTCAAGTGCAGATAAAAAATGGTCATTGGCTATGATTGCAGGAGTTAAATATAATGGTCAGCATGTTGGAAATATATACATGATTATGGATTGGGAAGAATTGTCAATGAAGCTTCAGGAATTAAAACTGCCTGAAAGAACTAGAATATTTGCTGTTGATGATAATAATATTATTGTCTTAGATACAAAAAACGAAATTAACACAGAGGCTAATGAAGCATATACTTCAATAATAGATAAAGGATTGAAAGCTGGTGTTATGAATTATATATCTTCTGTAAGTCATGATCCTAGAACTGCAGTTTACAGCAGAATAGATAATTTACCTTGGTATTTAATTATGGCTATGGACGATAAAATAATTTATAGGGATAATAATAACTCTATTATAATATCTATTATTATATGTATTTTATCTATTATATTCATTAATATATTTGCTTTCCTTTACATTAAAAAAGTTACTCATCCTCTTAAAGATTTAATGATGCATGCAGCAAGTATAGCAGAAGGAAATATTAATATAACCAATAAGCTTAATTATGGAAAAGATGAATTTGGTCAATTAGAAAAAGTTTTTGACACTATGAGCAATAGATTGGCAGAAGTAGTTTCTAATGTAAATGATGCTTCTAGAGAAATAATGACAGCTGCACAAAGTATGATGGAAAGCAGCGGGGAATTATCTATGAGAACAGATTCTCAATCATCTAGTTTGGAAGAAACTGCAGCAAGTATTGAGGAGATGGTTTCAAATATTAAAATTTCAGCTGAACATTCCATACAAGGTAAAGATATGATGTCTGAATCTATGAAGTATATTGAAAGTGCTGCAAATATAATATCTCAAACAGCTTCAAACATAGAAGAAGTTTATCAAGCTAGTGAGAAGATAAAAGACATTACAAAAATAATAGAAGACATTGCTTTCCAAACAAATATACTTGCTCTTAATGCATCAGTAGAGGCTGCACGTGCTGGAGATCAAGGCAGAGGTTTTGCTGTAGTAGCTTCTGAGGTAAGAAATCTTGCTCAAACTACTCAGGCTTCTGTTCAGGACATAACAACATTAGTAGATAATACTTCTCAAAAAATAGATACAGCAACTCAAACTGCTAAGCAATCTCAGGAAATATTTGTTGATCTTCAAAGCAAAGTATTAGAAACTTCAAGATTGATGGAAACTATTACATCAAATGCTTTGGAACAAGAATCGGGTACAAATCAAATAAGTGTAGAAGTTAATAATATGGAAAATGCTACTACACAGAATGCAGCATTAGCTGAAAATTCAAATGAGATATCAAAGAGTTTAGTTGATAAGGCTAGGTCATTAGAAGAAAGTATAAAGTTCTTTAATATTATAAAATAATCATTCATACATTAGATAAAGCTGCTTGACTTAATTTAAGTTTAGCAGCTTTTTTTAACGCACGGTGAACAGTATTTCCTTTATAATAAAAATGTATTTATCATCTTATCTATATTTATAACTTTGTTCAGCGTGCGTAATATGCATAATAAATTTAAAAAAAACTTGGGTGGGTGTTAATTATTCTTAATAATGCTATAAAGAATAATTAAACAATAGTTTATAATAAAATAATAAAGATATAGGGCGGGTATGTAACACAAGTTTAAAAATTTAATTACATTTGCCCACCCTCTATCTTTTAAATTTATTATGATATTTCTGTATTATTTTTCTTTAATAAATAAAAATTGTTATTTTAGCTGCCCGCCCAAGATTTTTTTAATTTGCTGTATTATTCACCGCACGCAGAATAAGCTGAAAATATAAGTTTATTTACAATTCAAATTTAATTATATTTATAATTTAGTTCACCGTGCGTTAAATAAATTTTAAACTTTGTAAAAA
Organism: uncultured Brachyspira sp.; assembly: GCF_944390845.1. Classification (GTDB taxonomy): domain Bacteria; phylum Spirochaetota; class Brachyspiria; order Brachyspirales; family Brachyspiraceae; genus Brachyspira; species Brachyspira pulli. The sequence goes on along the minus strand of NZ_CALXRM010000010.1, from coordinate 15,318 downwards.
CTTGGGTGGGTGTTATAAATTCTAATTAAGTTATAGGTATAATTAATATTAAAATTCAAAATATAGCTATAAAGGATAAAGGGTGGGGTGTTAGAATAAAATTTTTTATTTGAAAATATTGTGAAATTATAATAAAATATATAAAAAAATATTTGGGATTATTTTATGCATGATATAATTAAATCAAAAGATATAAAAGAAAGAAGAAAAATTTTAAAAGATAAATATTTTCAAGATTCAATATACTGTGTTACAGCTGAAGACTTTTCTAATGGAAGAAATAATATAGAAGTTGTAAAATCAATGTTGGAAGCTGGAATAAAAATCATTCAATACAGAGAAAAAGACAATCCTAATAAATATATGCGTGAAAAATATAATGAGTGCTTAATAATAAGAGAACTTACAAAAGAACATAATGCTTTATTTATAATAGATGATTATGCTGATTTAGCTATGGCCGTTGAAGCTGATGGGGTTCATATAGGACAAAAAGACATGCCTATTGAAGTAGTAAGAAAAATTGTTGGTTATGATAAAATAGTTGGGCTTTCTACTACAAATACAAAACAGGCAGAAGAAGCAGTTCACACAAGTGCAGACTATATTGGAATAGGGCCTATATTTTCAACTAATACCAAACCCGATGCTGATGATGCTACTGGTATTGATTATATTGATTATGTAGTTAAGAATTTAGATATTCCTTTTGTTTGTATAGGCGGAATAAAATTAAATAATATGGATTTGCTTATAGAACATAAAGCTATGAGTTTATGTATGCTTACAGAGATAGTATCTTCTGAGGATATAAAAGCTAAATGCGAACTTCTAATAAAAAAAATAAAAAGATTATAAAGATTATCATTTTTTCTTTTGCTTTGATATTATCTTATTTCCTTGTTATACGAAGTATTCATATAAAAGAAGGTAAGGATTTATTTATTGATGCTTTATCTATATTAAGTATGATACATAATAATAGAACAGAAATTATTTATGATTATATAAAAAATAGAGATAAAGTTTATGTTTATGATGATTCATTAAGCGATAAAACTAAAAGATATATCAAAAATTATTTTCCAAGTGTCAAATATGTTGGAGATATTAGATTTGTTATTTATTCCCATTTCTTTAAAGATAGGATTATATTTTATTCTTGTGACAACAGCACCATTGATAAATTAAAATCCCTAAATGTTCAATTATGCCGAGTGGTTTTAAGTATATACGATATAACAGAAGATGAATATTTAACTTTAAAAGAAAGCGATGATACAAAACTTTTTCTTTCATTCACAAATAGAGAAATATACCATATAGACTCTAATTACAGCGAATCCTTATCAAAGTATGTAATAGGAATTGATAAAAATGCTATAAGAGTTGTAGACGGTGATACAATAAGATACAATAAAAATTATTACAGATTTATAGGACTAGATGCTCCGGAATTAAAACAGGAGTATGGTACCAATGTAATGGCTTATGTAAGAGAGAAAATATCTAATGCTGCTAATGTAAATATTTTAATAGGTTCTTATGATGCTTTCGGCCGAATATTATGTCATTTATTTGTAGATAAAATTCCATTAGCATATCCAATGATGCAGGATAAGCAAGCCAAAGAAACCATAACAAAATACGGAGATAACGGCTTTGTAACTATAGCAAGCAATATAGTTTATTTATCGAAATTTCAAGGCAGACGCCCATTCAAAGATCCAGCCCAATTTAGAAGGGAAAACAGATAGTATATCTTTGATTAAAAAATACTATGTTTTATGAACTATATATTGTTTATTTTTTATACTTGATGAATATAATATTAACTTTAATTATTTGTGAATGGAGTTAATAATGCCTAATAATAAAAAAGATTATATATTTATAGATACTAATATTTATTTTAATGAAAAAAAATCTACTTTATTAAATAAATTAGAAAAAATATCAAAAAAACATAATATTGTAATTCCTAGTGTACAATTGCATGAATTACAATCGCATATTGCTGATAATTATAACAGAACAAATGATTTTGAAAAGGCATTATCAGAATTATCTAGATTATATAGAGAAGAAAATTCATATCCAGATAATTTAAAAAATATGGCAAAAGAGTTAAAAGAAGGTGCTAATAAATTATACAATGAACTAATAAATAATAGAAAGAATATAGTAAAAGAAATATTTGATTTTTTAGGAAAACAGGAAATAATACCATTTTCTGCTGAGAATTTTGTTGGTGCAGAAAATAGAGTTAATTCTGAACGTGCTCCATATAGAAAAAAAGAAGGAAACAAAAAACATTCTCATTATGATTCTTTAATGTGGGAGTCTCTTTTGTATTATAAGAAATTAGAAAATGCAACTTTATATATTTACGATAAAGATGGTGACTTTTTAAATGATAATAAAGATGATGTTAATGAATTATTAAGAACTGAATGGGAATTTATACAAAAAGGAAAATTAATATTATATAAATGCAATAATAAAGATGAAAATAATGAAGATAATGAAGAAGAAACTAATAACCAAGAATATCCAAAATATATATACGCTGAAAATATGTTAATAGAAAGAAATAGATATGATAATGATATCTATGAAATTAATAACTTAATAAATGAGGCTGAAGATATTATTAATTCTATAAAATTTCAACTTAGAAAGGGAATGAAGATCAGAATATATTATATTGAAAAATTTGAAGAATTGGATAATATTTTGTATAAAATTGATAGTTTATATGATACAGCAGATTATAGTATTGTGCTACAATTTAGAGATAGAATACAAAATATAAAAGCTAAAAGGCAATTGTGGTATAGAAGAATTTTTATAGATTCTAATTATTTTTTAGATGATTAAATAAATATTTATAATTTAAAATAAAAGAGCTTAACTTAATTAAAAGCTAAGCTCCTTTTTTATTAAAATTATCAAATTAAAATCAAGCTTTGTTCAAATAATGAGTTACGCTCATAGCACCAACTGCACCTTCTCCAACAGCATTAGCAACCTGACGAACTGGTTTTAATATAGAATCACCGCAAGCAAATACACCAGGAATATTAGTTTCCATTGTAGACATATTTGTAACTATGTGTCCAGTTTCTTTTAATTCTAATCCAGTGTCTTTTAAGAAATGTGTTGAAGGCTCCTGACCTACGAATACAAATACACCGTCTACAGGCTGATCATGCATAGAACCGTCTAATACATTTTTTATTTTTATGCTATTAACTTTACCGTCTCCGCAAATCTCATCTATTACAGAATCAAGTACATATTCTACCTTTCCAGTATCTGTTAAATGTTTTACGTTTATAGGTTCAGCTCTGAATTCTTTTCTTCTGTGAACTAAATATATTTTATTAACGAATCTTGTAAGGAAATAAGCCTCATCAAAAGCACTGTTTCCGCCGCCAACTACAGCAACACTTTTATTTCTGTAGAAAGCACCGTCACAAGTAGCACAGTAAGAAACGCCTCTGCCTGCAAATGTATCTTCGCCTTTAGTTCCTAATTTTTTAGATGAACCGCCCATAGCAAGTATTATTGTTTTTGTTTCATAAGTTTTGCCGTCAGCAGTAATAACTTTTTTTACTTCGTCTTTAATGTTTTCTACTTTTATAACTTCATCATAAACTATTTCATTTTTAGAGAATTTTTCAGCATGCTGCTGCATTTTAGCAACAAGTTCAAAAGAACTTATTTCTTCAGGGAAACCTAAGTAATTTTCAACAGTATCAGTACTCATCATCTGACCGCCGATTCCCTTCTTTTCTATCAAAATGGAATTAGTTAAAGCTCTTCCTAAATATAACATAGCAGAAAGACCAGCAGGGCCTCCTCCTATTATAATACTATCATATACAGACATATCTAAACACTCCTTTTTTTGTTATTAGTAATAATTATTATATAATATATATTTTAATAGTCAAGTTAGTATTGTCGAACAAATTTAATATTTGAAATGTTTTTTCACATAAGCTATTATTTCACTAGCATTGGCAATTTCTCTTGATGAGTTTCCTACACGTATATAGAATTTTTCTTCTTTAGCACCTTGTTTATTTGTAATCTTAGTATATACAGGCTCTTTTCCTTTAGTTACATAAACAACACATATATCTTTTCCATCTTCAACAATGAAATCAATTCTTATACCTTCAGCAGAAAAAGCATTTCCATAATAAGTTTCTATTAATGTTCTTAAATGAAGTTCAAAGAAATCTCTATTAGGCTGTTTCAAAGTACTGTAATCATGTTCAAGCCCTATAATTTCTCCGTCATTGGTAATACCTATAAATAAACGTCCGCCTTCAGTATTACTAAATGCAGCAATAGATTTCATAATTACTTCTTCTAATGCTTTATTCATTTTTTGAGTATTATTGTCATATCTCAAAGTAGATTTGAACTCTACATTAGTGCTTTCGCCTTCTTCTATAATTTTCTTTACGTTCATGTGATTTCTTTTCAAATCTTCAATGATTCTAATATAATGTATAGCAAGTATTACAATCAAAGTTATAGTAATAACAACAAAGAATATTATAAATAGAACTATAGGTACTTGTATTTTATTTATAAGAGCTTTTTCAGGTATTATAATTCCTATTTCTATATTGTTATTAGCAACGGAGAATGTTCCTTTATATCCCCAATAAACATTATCTTTATATAGTATTTTTACCATATCTTCATTAGTACCATTGAATTCCCTTGTCATAATATCAGCTATAATATTATAATCTACACTATTGCTAGCAGTACTGTTTGTATCTGAGTATGATATAGGGAAAGTAATTTTACTATTACCAGTTACTAAATATGCATATATATTCTCAATATTTTTTAATTCAACATCATTAAAATTAACATTGAATTGAGATATATATTCAAAAGCTATATTTTCATTCGCTATATATATCAAATGTATATAAGGGTGTCCATTTTTTATATAGAAAGAATCTATGCTAAGCTGTTCAAAAGGCACAGATGAATATTGATGTGTATTACTATTGGTAACAATATGCCCGACAACTTTATATCCATTTCCTTCTTTGGTTATGGACATATAATTATTTCCCACTTGCATTGCTGCTTTTTCTATAAAAGTATGCTTAGGGAAGAAATTTGTTATCAAAATCTTGTAAGCTTCAGGAGCCTGATTCACTATATCGAATATAGGAGTCATTTGCATAGAAAAATAATAAGTAGGGTAGAATATTTTAGAATATTCTTCTACTATTGAAGTTTTTACATCTTGGAAAAGAGATTTAAAAATAAATTTAATTGGTATAGGACTTCTCATTTGAACATAAACCAGAAATACTATAGAAAAGAACATTATTGTTATAATAACATCTCTAACTATTCTGTTTCTTAATTCAGATTTAGAGAAAAATCTGCCAGATACAATTTTCATACTATATCCACACTAATATCCTATTATATATACATAATAACATATATTCAATATATATCAACCTTAATATAATAAAAATGGTTAAATTTACATATATATGTAACTAATTGAATTTTTGTAAAGTTGTCTATATTGTATTAAATGATGTTTATTTGATTATTAATAGCAAAATATGGTATATAATCAAACTATTTGGGATAATGCTTTGAATTATTTATATGGAAAGTTTGAAAGAAATGATATATACTAATGCAAATTATTTTTTAATAAAAGTTAATTAGGAACAAATTATGGGAAGCGTATTTGGAAATAATATAAAATTAAGTTTATTCGGAGAATCTCATGGAGAGGCTATAGGCTGTGTTATAGACGGATTTCCTTATGGCATTAATATAGATAATGACTTTATAGAAAATGAAATGGATAGAAGAAGGGCTAAAAATGCCAAATTAACAACAGCTAGAAATGAAGCTGATAAAGTTGAAATATTATCAGGTACTCTTGATAATAAAAGTACAGGCATGCCTATTGCTGCCATAATAAGAAATGAGAATAAAAGAAGCGGTGATTATTCAAATTTGAAAGTGTTGCCAAGACCTTCGCATAGTGATTATACCGCAATGCTTAGATATGACGGCTTTAATGATATAAGGGGAGGAGGTCATTTTTCAGGAAGACTTACAGCTCCTTTAGTATTTGCCGGTGCTTTAGCTAAATTGGCATTGAAAGAAAAATTTGATATTAATATAGCCGCACATATTAAACAAATATACAATATCAAAGATAAATATCCGAATGATACATTTCCAACTTATGAAGAGTTTGTAAATAATTATGATAAGGAATTGAGTGTATTTAATAATGAATCTATGAATAAAATGATTAGCACAATAGAAGAAGCAAAAATGAATATGGATTCTGTTGGCGGAATTATAACTGCTGCTGCATTTAATGTACCAGCTGGTTTTGGAGATCCTTTTTATTCATCTATAGAAAGCAGAATAGCACAATCAATGTTTGCTGTACCTGCCGTTAAAGGTATTGATTTCGGACTTGGATTCGATTTTGTTAATTATAAGTCAAGTGAGTGCAATGATGCTTATACAATAAAAGACAATAATAATATAAAGGTAGTAGAAACAAAAACTAATAATAATGGCGGTATATTAGGCGGTATATCAAATGGCATGCCTATAATAGTTAATGTTGTAATAAAGCCCACACCTTCAATTTCTAAAGAACAATTAACTTTAAATATAGAAACTAAAGAAGAAGAAACTTTAATTATTAAAGGACGTCATGACCCTTGTATAGCAGTGAGAGCAGTTCCTGTAATAGAGGCTGCACTTGCTATTGCCATACTTGATTTATGTATAGATATGAAAGGCAAATTATTATAAAAATATTTCATAAATTATTTTCATTAAGAAAAATACAAAAATAGGAGATTAAAAAATGAAAGCTGCAATATTTTATGAAAAGCACAAAATACTAATAGAAGATGTAAATATAAAAGAACCTAAAGAAGATGAGGTTTTAGTTAAAGTTAAATACTGCGGAGTTTGCGGTACAGATGTTCATATATATGAGGGGGCAAAAGGTTCCACTGATGTTAATCCTCCAAGAATATTAGGACATGAATTTTCCGGCTGTGTTGAAAAAATAGGAAGCAAAGTTACTAAAGTAAAAGTAGGAGATAAAGTTGCAATTGATCCTAATGATTATTGTAATAACTGTTATCATTGTAATAATGCCAAAAAACATTTATGTGATAGTATGACTGCTGTAGGTGTTTCTTTAGACGGAGGATTTGCTGAGTATGCTACAGTTAAAGAAAATTTAGTTTTTAAAGTACCTGATAATGTTTCTTATGAAAGTGCCGCTATGACAGAACCTATATCATGCTGTTTGCATGGTATTGATTTGATGGATATAAAACAAGGCGATACTGTTATGGTAGTTGGAACAGGAAATATTGGTCTTATTATGATTCAGCTTTTAAAATATAGCGGAGCTGTTAATATAATAGCAGTTGAACCTGTTGAGAAAAGAAGAGAAAGAGCAAAAAAATATGGTGCTAATATTGTAATAGATCCAATCAATGATAATACAGAAAATATATTAAAAGAAAATAATATATTTAATATCGATAAAGTTATAGATTGTGCAGGTAAAATACAAACAGCAGAATATTCTATTAAGTATGCAGGAAAAGGTGCCACAGTAATGTTATTTGGATTAACTGGTCCAGATGATGAATTAAAAATAAAACCTTTTGAATTATTCCAAAAAGAAATTACTATAAAAACTTCTTTTGTTAATCCTTATGCTTTTGAAAGAGCAGTTAATTTACTAGCTAGAAATATAGTAGATGTATCAGAGATTATCACTGACATTGTAGAACTTGAAAATATTAATGATGTATTTACAAAGAAATTATATCTTAATGACGGTAAAGTTTTGATAAAATCATGATTTATTAATATATTTTAATTTTGTTACTCTTTAAATACCATACTAAGATTTATAAAATTTTAGTATGGTAGCAATAAATTAATTTTATAAATCTATACTTATTTGTAATGTAATAATATATCCCTAAACAATTATATTTTGTCAATTTTAGTTTTTTCAATTTTATTGTTTGTGGTGGCTTTGCCCCCACACCCCCAGTTCTTTTGTTGGCACAAAGAACCTATATCCTCGATAAACTTAGATACGCTTCGCGAAAGACTGCATTTTTAGGGTATATCCTATATTTAATAGGAATGTTTTTAATATAAAGTTCTAACAGTTGCATTTTCGCGAAGCGTATCCGAGCCTGTCGAGGATATAGCTACTTTTTTGTATGTCAAAAAAGTAGATAAAATTTACATAAAGTGCATCAGCTGACAAAATTAAAAATTTTTAGTACATATAAAAATATAAAACAAATTTCTTTATAATTTTATTCTGCATTGCCAACCGCTACTTATTTTGACAAATTAATTTTTTTTTGTATAATAAAATCAAAATCTAATTTGGATGCAATTTAATGAATATCTTTGATGATGCAAGCTTGCTTTATACAGTTGCTAAATATTATTATATAGATGATTATTCTCAAAGCGAAATAGCTAAAATTCTAAATATATCAAGACCTCAAATATCAAGATTATTAAAAAGAGCGAGAGAATTAGAAATAGTAAAAATAGAAATATCCATGCCTAATAATATCAAAGATGAAAGCAAGGCAGAAAAGATAAAAAAATATTTGAATCTTAAAGATGTTTTGATAGTAGAAGATTCAAATGATAATAAACTTTTATATGTAAAAGCATCAGAGTATTTATCAGCTTTAATAGAAAAGAGTAAAAAAATAGGAGTAGGGTGGAATGAAACCCTATACAATATTTCTATAGAATTAAAATACAATGATTCAGATAAACAAAAAGTATTTTATCCGCTTATAGGAAATTTAGGAAATAATAATAATCCTTATTTGCAAATTACTACTATAGTTGATAGATTTGCTGAAAAATTCAATTCAAAAGCATATTTCAATAATTATCCTGCATTGATAGAAAAAAAATCTCTTAATAATAATGACCTTGAAAAATTAGAGGAGTTTAAAAAATTTTGGTCTGATTTAGATGTTGCTATAGTAGGTTTAAGCAGCAGGAGAGAATCTTATCAATCATATATATCAGATATACCAAAAGTATATAAATTAAATATTGATGAGATAGAAGGAATAATATTAGGAAGTTTTTTCATGAACAATGGAGAAACTTTTCATTATTCTGATAAATATTATATAAATTCTATAATGCTTTCAGAATTAAAAAAAATTAAAGATATAGTTTGTATAGTTTCAGGAGTTAAAAAAATAGATATTATTAAATTTGCTGCTATGAAGAAATATTTTAATATTTTAATTACCGATGAAGCTACAGCAGACTCTATAATATCAAACTTCAATCTATGATATACTGAAAATTTTTAAATTTTCCAAAAAGTATTTTTTAAGTTTTTTGTTTGTGGTGGCTTTGCCCCCACACCCCTACTTCTTTTATTGGTATAAAAGAAGCAAAAGAACTGCATTTTTAACCAAAACTGGGGGATTATACAATATTTAATACATATTCTTAAAATATAAAGTTTAACAATTGCGTTTTTCGCGTAGCGTATCCGAATGATAAAAACTTTAAAGTTGATAATACATTTACAAAATATAAAAAATTAAAAATTTTCAGTATATCTTCAATAATTTTATTTTATAAATTATTATTCATTTAATCAATTTAATAAATATTAATAAATTTATATTTAAATTTTAGAAATTTATTTCAGAACAATTGACAAAATACAGCTATATTGTATAATTATAGAAAAATTGTTCAGAACATTTGTTCTAATACCGTAAATAAGATTAATTTTGGAGTTTATTAATATTTATGAATAAAGATAATATTTTTTCTAAATCATTATTATTCGCAGGTGCATTAAGTTCATCAATGATAAGTGTAAGCTGTAATAATAATAATGCGGCGGCTGATAATAGTGTAGTTTTAGCTAATAATAATATAGAAAAGCCCAACATTGTTTATATAGTTATAGATGATATGGGCTTTTCAGATTTAGGCTGTTACGGTTCAGAGATAAGCACGCCTAATATAGATAAGCTTGCAGAAAACGGACTTCGCTATAATAATTTTTGTGTTACTCCTTTAAGTTCTCCTACAAGAGCAGCACTTTTAAGCGGCAGAAATTCACATTCTGTAGGTATGGGAAGACTTGCTAATTATACTTTAGATGCTCCTCATTCTACAGCTCAAATAACAAATACGGCAGCTTTAACACCAAGAGTACTTAAAGACAATAATTATAATACTTATGCGGTAGGCAAATGGCATGTGGCGCCTCTATGGGAAACCAGCAGCATAGGGCCTTATAATAATTGGCCTTTAGGAAGAGGATTCGATAAGTTCTACGGATTTATGGACGGGGAAACTGATCAATTCAATCCTGAACTTGTTGACGGAAATACTCATGTTGATACTGTATATGATGATAATTATCATTTGACAGAAGATATTACAGACAGAGCTATTTATTATATTAAAAGCCATAAATCAATATCAAAAGAAAAACCTTTCATGCTTTACTATGCAACAGGTGCAGCACATTCACCTCATCAGGTACCGGAAGAATATGTGAAGAAGTATGAGAATGTTTATAATGTTGGCTGGGATAAAATAAGAGAGGAAAGATTAAAGAAGCAAAAAGAATTAGGCATAGTACCAATGGATGCGGAACTTTCTCCATTAAATGAAAACGTTAAGCCTTGGAATGAACTTGATGAAGATACAAAAAGATTATTTATAGAGTACGAAAAACATTATGCAGCTTTCATAGAACATACTGATGCACAAATAGGAAGATTAATAAAAGCATTGGAAGATATGGGAGAGCTTGATAATACTGTAATATTATTAATAGCTGATAATGGCCCTTCTCCTTCTGGAAAGGCTACAGGTACTTTGAATACTGTTAATATAAAAAATGGTATTATGTCAGATATAGAAAAAGATGTTAAGAGAATAAATGAATTTTCTAAATTAGCACCTAATTATCCTCAAGGCTGGGCACAGGTTTCTGCTACTCCTTTTAGATATTATAAAGAAAGTGCAAATTATTTAGGCGGAATAAGAGTTCCTTTAATAATACATTATCCTAAAGGCATTGATAAATCACAAAATGGAAGCATAAGAACACAATTTAGTTTTGTTACAGATATAGCAAAAACTGTATTAGATATTACAGGCATAAAAGAACCTAAAAACAGTTGATGGTATAGAACAAATGCCTTTACATGGATATAGTTTAGTGCCTACTTTCAATGATGCAAATGCTGATACTAAAAGAACCACTCAATATTTTGAGCTTTACGGAAATAGAGGCTTATATGATAATGGATATTTATTGTCAATTTCTCATAAAAAGGGTGATAGTTTTGATAATGATAATTTTGCTCTTTATGATTTGAATACTGATTTTTCTCAGCTTAAAGATATTTCAAAAGAAAATGAAAGCAAATTAAAAGAGATGAAAAACTTATGGGATAAAGAGGCAGAAAAATACGGAGTTAATCCTCTTGATGACAGAGTGCATGTTGAACTAATAGCTAAGCAATTAAGTGCGAATATAGAAAAGAAAAACTCTTTAACATTATACCCAAATACATCAAGTATAAATGTTAATATATCGGCTATACCTACAGCATTGAACCGTTCTTATGATATAACAGCATATTTAAATAGAAAATCATCTGCAGAGGAAGGTGTATTGTTGGCATTCGGCAATCATTACGGCGGATATTCATTATATATAATAAATAATAAATTGAATTATGAGTATATATACGATAACGTAAAATATCATATAGAAGTAAATGAGCCTTTGCCTTTAGGGGAGTTGATTATAAAAGTTAAATACACTAAAACAGGTAATGATTCAGGAGAAGCCTCATTATTAGTAAATAATAAAGAAGTCGGAAAACTTGCATTACCTAAAGTATATCCTATGACAGCAAATACAACAGATGGAATGTCGGCAGGAAGAGATTTACAAGGCAATGTAAGCGAAAGATATGAAGGCAGAGGACATTTTGAATACAGCGGAGATTTAGAGAAAGTAACAGTTGAAGGATATAATGATTATAACAAAATAGCTATATAATTAGTATTTGTAAATTATTTTGTTGTTCTTTTTCCCCGCTGCACAACATACCTAAAAGGCACTTCCTTCGGTTGCAGGCGGACTTCGTCAAAGAACCTTATATCCTCGAAAGTGCAAATGTAAAATTAGTACTAAATCATACTAAAATTATTTTACATGTAATATAATTTATCAATTTAAGCTAAAATATAGCCTTTTTGCTTCTTTGTGGCAACAAAAGAAGTGGGGTGCGGGGCAAAGCCCTGCAGACATTTAAAATTAAAAAAAATTATTTTTGATAAAATATAGTTGTTTAGATATATATAAAAAATACGGAATTGTAAGGAGAAGAAAATAGTATATGAGGAAAAACAATAATAATTTAAAAAAAGGTTTCTGTATAGGTTCATCTGTACTCATAGCGGCATCTGCAGTATCCTGTTCAACTGAAAATAAAAATCAATCAGAGAAACCTAATATAGTTTATATAGTATTAGATGATATGGGATTCGGTGATTTGGGCTGTTATGGTTCAAGCATATCTACACCAAATATTGATGCTTTAGCTAATAATGGTATAAGGTATGTTAATTATTTTACTTCTCCTTTGAGTTCCCCAAGCAGAGCATCGCTTCTTACAGGGTGCGAAGCCAATAAGGTTGGAATGGGAGTTGTAAGCGATGTTGATTTCGGAGAATTAGCTCCAAATATCACAGGAAGAATAAAAAAAGAACATGCACCTTTCACTCATACTTTAAAAGCAAACGGATATAATACTTATGCTATAGGTAAATGGCATTTAGGCCCTTATGATGAGTTTACACCGGACGGCGATAAATATCATTGGCCTTCAGGAAAAGGTTTTGATAAGAATTACAACTTTGTAGCTAGTCAGGCTAATCAGAATCAGCCGGGCGGTATGATAGAAGGAGATAATTATATAATAGCAGATACATCAGATCCTAATTATCATTTAAGCCAAGATATAGTTGATAAAACTTTAGAATATATTGATGAATCTAAGAATGAGCCTTTCTTTGCTTATGTGGCATTCGGTGCTATGCATAGCCCTTTCAATGTTGCTAAAAAATATATAGATAAATATAAAGGTAAATTTGATCATGGCTGGGACATTGAAAGAGAAAAGATGTTTGAAAGACAAAAAGAGTTGGGAATAATGCCAGCTGATGCAGTGTTGTCAGAAAGAAATGATGAAGTACCTGCTTGGGATAGTTTAACAGATAAAGAAAAAGCAGTTGCGGCAAGACATATGGAAACTTATGCTGGATTCTTAGAGCATACTGATGAACAAATAGGACGCTTAATTTCAGAAATGAAAAAAAGAGGCGTATACGATAATACTATATTTATAGTAGTTTCAGATAATGGGGCTAATTATAATGGAGGAAGAACCGGAAGTTTAATGGCTCATGCTAATGAAAACTTATATGTTCATGATATAGATACTCAATACAATTTGATAGATGAGTTTGGAAGTGCTGTATACGGAACAGAATATAATAAAGGCTGGGCTAATGTTTCAAATACTCCGTTAAGATATTTCAAAACTAAAGCACATTACGGCGGAGTTAAAACTTTCTGTATAGCTTCTTGGGCTAATGGCATAGCAGATAAAGGCAGAATATCTAAAGAGATGATAGCTGTATTTGATATTTCACCTACTATGCTTGATGTATTAGGTTTTGAGCCTCTCACAGAAGTTAATGGAGTGAAGCAGGAAAAGATGCAGGGTATATCTTTTAAAGAAAGTTTTGAAAGTTCTAATCCTATGAGTAATCCTAGAAAAGAAATAGCTTTACTTATGATGCTTGACAGAACCTATGCAGATGGAAGCGGATACATTATTGTAACTAATCCTAAAACTCAGGAATGGGAATTATATGATATAAATAATGATCCTACTCAAATGAAAAATCTAGCTTCTTCTATGCCTGATAAAGTAAAAGAAATGGCTTCAAAATATGAAGAAACTGTAAAAAGAGATTTTAACGGAGCACAAAATTTATTAATTGATTTTGCCCATAGAGTAGACAGTAAAATATTAATAGAGCGTTACGGACAATTAGCAAAAGATGTACTTACTTCTATGCAGACAGGAAAAGCAGTTTCAAAAGATGCAGAAGAATATATGAGATTATATAGATTCTTTAGTTTTGTTCCTAAAGGTATAGGATATGCTGGTGTAGGTTCGGTTTGGTACAGACCTCCTTCATCAAAACTTAGAGCTACAAACTATACATACAAAAAAGAAGACGGATATTTCTTCTCATTATCAGCAGCACATACAGGATCCGTTTCTCATAAAATAAATGTTGATGTAGAAGTTCCTAATAAAGCTTCTGGTGTTATATATGCAAACGGCGGTTTAGACGGAGGATATACTCTTTATATAAATGATAATGGAAAACTTGTATACGAATATAATTATTTAGGAGAAAGACAGAAAGTTATATCACCTGAAGTAATGAAAGAAGGTAAATACAATATAGTTATGGATTATAAGAAAGATAAAGTAAATAGCGGAGTCATTGATATGATTATAGACGGAAATGCAGTTGCAAGTTCTCCTGTGAAAATGCTTCCTATAATGATTTCTTATGATTATTTCAGTATAGGGGAAGATGTAGGCTCTAAAGTAAGTTTAGACTATAAAGATAATTATGCATTTAATGGAAAAGTAGATGAAGTAAATATCCGTTTAGGTGATGATTTATTAGAATAGCCCTTTTTTATTATTGTTTTAGTAGGAGGGATTAATTTTATCCCTCCTAATTATAATACTAGAAACGAATGCTTAATAATTTTTCTTATTGTTTTTTTATTTTTAAACCGCATGTTTTTCAATTATGAGGCATGCGGATTTAATTTTATTGTTATAGTAAAAAATATTAAATGGAGGTTATATGAATAAAGGTTATCATTTAATGGCTAAGCCTTTCGGCCCTATATGTAATATAAAATGTGAATATTGTTTTTATTTATAGAAAAAATCATTATTTCAAAATACTGAAAAATATAAAATGTCTTATGAAGTGCTAGAAAATTATATAAAAAAATACATAGAAACGCAGGATATACTGAAAATTTTTAAGTTTGTCAATTTTTTTAATATATTGTATAATAATAATATGGATTTTAATTTAACAGAC
>NZ_CALXRM010000009.1 GCF_944390845.1 uncultured Brachyspira sp. | reverse complement strand
AAAAGTTGAAAAACAATTAGAAATTATATATAATTTAGCACAAAAGGAGCTTTTTTAGTTATCTAGGACAGCCCCTTTATTTATATCATCATTATAAAGTTTAACGAATAAAAAACTCATAATTTCTAAAGAAGTACCTATACCCTGATAAGAATTAGTTTGTCTGTCTTTTATTTCTTCCTCAAACAAAAAAACAAGCAAATCTTCAAATGATTTTTTATTCATTAATTCGTTTCTATTTTTATGATAAAGTATAGATAAAACTAATTTTAATCTTTCAATATAATTTTTATCTTTTGTATATTCTGACTCATTATCTTTTTTATATACAAATATATTAACTTTCTCTTGAAATTTTTCTTTATCATCATTTTCTAAACAATTTAATAATTCTTCAAAAATATTATAATATTCTTTTAAATAATCATTAAATAATTCTTGATAAAGTTCCATAACATCTCCAAAATAATATATCAATCTTGGTCGTATATTGAAGTTACTCCTAATACTTTAGCAACCATATATGATATTATAGCGACTATAACAAGTGCTGAGAAATTAGAAATAGAATTTGATATTTCTAGTATTAATATACATACCATTATAGGAGTTCTTGTAATACCAGACATTAATGAAGTAATTCCAAGAAGTATAAATAAATCACCGTATACAGCATAATCAGGAAAATATTTTATAAGGAATATATCATATAAAGAACCTATTGATGCTCCCAATATAAAAGTTGGAAAGAATATTCCGCCTACTGCTCCAGAAGTAGCACATACAGAAGTATAAAATAATTTCATAAATATCAATATAAAAAGCATAGAAACTGAAAATTTATCTTTTACTATACTTCCTATTAGTAAATCACCGCTTCCAAGTACATAAGGAAAGAACATTATCATAAATCCGGCAAGAAGGAATGCAGGCACTGGACGAAATATATCATTTTTAATTTTCTGATACATCTTAGAAAAGAAATTCATAAGAAAATTTAACATCGATGCAAGTATTCCGCATATTATACCAAAAGGAAGTAAAGATATATAATGTCTTACTTCAAGTATTTTAGGCAAATTAAAATTAAGTATAAAACCTTGACCTACAATATGCTCAATTACAAGTATTGAAGCTATAGAAGAAAATACAATACATACAAAAACTATATGATTCTTATGCTCTCCAAGTTCTTCAAAAGAAAATGCTATACCAGTAAAAGGAGCACTAAAAGTAGCAGTCATTCCGGCACAGGCACCGGAAACAAGTAAATATCTTCTATATTTTGCTAGTTTAGAAAAATATTTATGAAAAAATAGTCCTACAAGCATACCAACATGCATTGAAGGGCCTGCTCTTCCAAGAGAAATACCGCTTGCAAATGATATCATACTTCCGAAAAGTTTGAATAAAATTTCAAAGAATATATTTTTAGGTTCATGCAGCGATATATAATATTTTATTTGAGGAACTCCGGCACCTCTTATTTGAGGATATTGAGTAAGTATATAACCTATAAGACAGCCCATACTTATAAGAAATACAAAAAGAATTATAGGATAATACCATTTTTCAAATATAAAATTCGATACATAAAAAACGTTAACGCTTAATTTATAAAGTATTATTCTATATATTGAAACTATAAAACCTACAACAGCTCCAATACATGCTGACAATGCAAAAAGCTTTACATATTTAATTTCAAAATTTATCTTCATAATTTAAAAAATATTTATAAATTTATAATTTATAACAATTATATATTGATTGATAATATATTAATATCAAACATTGAATCTGAAAGTTACAACGTCACCTTCTTGCATTAAATACTGTTTTCCTTCAAGCCTTATAGCACCAGCTTCTTTAGCTTTTACAAAACTTCCAAGCTCTAAAAGTTTATCGCAATTTATAACTTCAGCACTAATAAAGCCTCTTTCAAAATCACTGTGTATAACACCAGCAGCCTCTGGAGCATAAGCACCTTCTCTAACTGTCCAAGCTCTTGTTTCGTCTTCTCCGGAAGTTAGGAATGTTAAAAGTTTTAATAATCTATGTCCTGCTTTTGTAAGTCTTGCTACACCTGATTCTTTTACTCCTAAATCAGCCAAATAGCTCAATCTTTCTTCTTCATCTAAATCCTGTAAATCAGCCTCTATTTTTGCACTGAAAGGTATTAATTCAACATTTTTTTCTTTAGCATAATTTTGTAATGTTACATAATTAGGATTTTTTTCCGGATTAGCAAGTTCATTTTCTGATAAATTAGCACCTATCATCATGCTTTTTGATGTTAATAAGAATAAAGGTTTTAATATTTCTTTTTCTGTATCTGTTAAATCTAAACTAAATATTGGTTTAAAATTATTTAATTCTGGAAGTATTTTCTCAAGCAAAGTTACTTCTTCTTCAGCAGCTTTTACTTTAGCACCTTTAGCAATCTTTTTTTGTCTTTCCATTCTAGCATTAACTGTTTCAATATCAGCTAGCATAAGTTCTGTCAATATAATATCCAAATCTCTTAAAGGATCAACATCGCCTATATGAGTAATATTTCCATCTTCAAATACTCTTACAACATGCAAAACCGCATTAACTTCTCTAATATGAGAAAGGAATTTATTTCCAAGTCCCTCACCTTTTGAAGCACCTTTTACAAGTCCTGCAATATCTACAAATGTAGTTGTATTATAAACTTTCTTTTTTGATTTGAAAAGTGCTGCTAATTTATCAACTCTTTCGTCTTTTATTATAGCAGTGGCTTCGTTTTTATCTATAGTACAAAACGGGTAATTAGCCGCCTCAGCATGAGCATTAGTTAAAGCATTAAAAAGTGTTGATTTTCCTACATTAGGAAGTCCTACTATTCCTATAGATAAAGCCATATTTATTTCCTTAAATTATTTATTTTATTTCTGACAAAATTATCAGATTTTAGAATAATTTGTTTATTAGTTATTCATAAAAATAAAAACAAATTATTTTTGGAAATATTATATATTAATAATTGATTATTAACAAGCATATTAAAAGTTATAATAAAAAATATTTGAATTTATTATCTATTTTCAAAAAATATTTATATAAATTATTAATTAAAATAAATCAGCTTATAATTTTCTATATTTCTTCTATAGTTAATAGAGTATTTTCGTTTACAATATTAAAATATTTTTTGTAAATCATCTTATAAAATGTTTATTTATTAAAATAACAATATATAATTAATATATAAAAATTGGGATACAACTATGATATATAATATGTGGTATGCTGTACTAGATTCAAAAGAAGTAAAGAAAAATAAACCTTTTTTTGCTAAAAGATTAAATAAAAATCTAGTATTTTGGAGAGATTCAAATAACAATATATGCTGTATAGATGATAAATGCTGTCATAGAGGTGCTTCTTTATCTCATGGTAAAATATGCGGTAATAATGTAGCATGCCCATTTCATGGATTTCAATTTGATAAAACAGGAAAAACAGTAATGATTCCTGCTAATGGAAAAAATACTGAAGTTAATAAAAATTTCTTTGTTGAAGGTTATGAAGTTAAAGAATTATACGGATTTATATGGTTATGGTATGGAGATAAAGATAAAATAAATGACAGAATAATGTTTCCTGATGATTTGAAAGATAAAAAATTCTCATACTCTACAATAAAAGATGAATGGCATAATCATTATACAAGATGCATAGAAAATCAGCTTGATGTAGTTCATGTTGCATTCGTTCATTATAATACCATAGGTAAAGGAAATAAAACAGTAGTTAATGGCCCTTTAGTAGAATTAGATGAAGAAAATAATATATTGAAGTTTTATGTAAATAATGTAATTGATAAAGGCCAAAAAGCTTTAAGTGCATCTGAAATGAAAAAAGAAGATTTTAAATACTTTTTATATTTTTATTTTCCAAACACATGGCAAAATTATATATTTGAAAAGATGCGTGTATTTGGAGTATTTGCTCCTGTTGATGATGAAAATACAGTTATATATATGAGGTTTTATCAAAAAGTAATGAATATCCCTTTTATAAAAAATATAATAAACTTCATAGGAAAAAAATATTCGGCTGTAGTATTAAAACAAGATAAAGATGTTGTAAAAACACAAAGCAGTAAAGAATCTTATTTGGGTATGAAAGAAGAAAAATTGATAGCCGGTGATAAGCCTATAATCATTTATAGAAGCACTAGGGATAAATTAAAAAAAATAAATGATTAAAATAAAATTAGAAAAAATTCATTGACTAAAAATTAAAAATTTGTTAAAGTATACCTATGATAGGGATTTCATTAGATATTAGCTACTCATTAAAAGATAATTCAGTTATTATTATATCTTTATATAATAATATATATGATGAGCATTTACCTCAAATTAAAGATATATTCTCAGAGTTCTTAGTAAAAAACATTAATAATGTCATTTTAGATCTATCCAAATGCCTCTTTATAGAAAAAGAAGTATGGGATTACTTTATAGAACTAAAAAAAGAGCTTTCACATAAAAAAGGTGAGTTAATAATATCAGGAATGTATGGCGTTGTAAAAAATGATTATAATTTAATGGAATTGTCTAACTATATAGAATCTTTTAACGATATTAATAATGCATATTATAATTTTGGTATATTAGTAGATATTAAATCAGCTTAATTCTATTTTATACTTACTTTTTATTGTTGTAGATATGAGATTATGAAAGTTTTAAAAAATTTAATCACTCTAGCAGCATTCTTTATGGCTTTTTTTGTTATATATTTCACAATTTACTTTTTTAAAGTAATTGATACTAATAATATATATAATATATATCAAAATATAAATTTTAATTTAATTAAAAACTTAATGGAACACTATTTCTTCGCTATTGTTATAGTGGCAGCAACTTCAGCTATGATAGTAATAGGTTCTTTAAATAAATTCACTGGAAACATCTCAATATTAATAACAATTATAGTATTAGCTGTTTTTGTAACATTATATCCTGCATACACAGTATTTTTTAATAAAAATATAGATTATTTAAGAAATGAATTAAGCGATAAAAGTTCATTATTTGTAGATGAAAACGGACAATATTTCACAAAAGTGGATAATTATTTAATAAGAGTTGGCTATAAATTACTAGATAACACTTATAAAAATGTCATATTTATAGATAGTTCATCTTCCGGAAAATTATATTTTAGTGATTATATATACTTTACAGACAAAGAAATATCACTTCATGAAGTAACAGAAATTTACGGAACAAGCAAAACTAAAAAAACATCTACAGTATTCCAAAGAAGTTCTTTTGGAAACTATATAACTACATTTGCAACAGATATTATATTTGGATTTGAAGTATTCCATATCATAACAGCATTATTAAAAATAATAACTTTAAGTAATATACCTTTTTATGCTATAATATTAATATTTATTAATTGCGTTCTTTTATTCTTTTCTTTTTATATGTTGGGATTATCATTGTATTCAAGACAGTATATATATCATAATATATTAAATGCTTTTGTGCTATATGGTGTTATTAAAGTATTATTTGCTATATCAATAGAACATTATAATTTACTAGAAGTTATTGTACGTAATGTAAATTATTGGACTATGAATTTATATCTATTTTTAATATCAATAATCGTTATAACAATATCATTCATATTGAAAAAAGTACTTAATAATGATAAAAAACAGTTAATAGAATAAATTAAGGGTATGGATAAATAGCACAAAAATGAATCAAATTATAAATGATTTCTCTAAATTAAATTTAAAAAAAGATAGTATTGTAACAATAGGAAAATTTGATAGTGTTCATAAAGGACATCAAAAATTAATCAAATATACAGTAGACTATGCTCAAAAACACAATCTATTATCTATAGCAGTAGTTATAAAAAAGAAGAATGTATCCATCTACACCATAGAAGAAAATACAGCTTTCATAAAGGCTCTTGGCATTAATTATATAATAGTTATTGACTTTTTACCAGAATTTTATACAATGGAAGCTAAGGAGTTCTTTAACAAATTAATAGAGTACTATCGTATGAAACATATTGCGGTAGGCACTGATTTCGCCTTTGGAAAGGATAGAATGGGAGATTCAGAATTCTTAAAGAAATATTCTAAAGAATGCGGTATTGGAGTAAGTTTTATCAAGTTTCTAAATTATAAAGGAAATAAAATATCCAGCTCTTATATACGTGATGAACTTTCAAATGGCAATATGGTCAGTGTAAATAAGATGCTAGGTAGAGAATATGCTATGAGCGGCTTAGTCGTTCATGGTAATGCTTTGGGCAGAAAGATAGGCTACCCTACTGCCAATTTAGAAGTTCAAAAAAATATTTTCATACCAAAAATGGGGGTATACAGTTCCACTGTAAAAATAGGAAATGGAGATAATGTATATCAAGCTTTAACATTTATAGGCATCAGTAATATCAATAAAGAACTTAGAGTAGAAAGCCATATATTAGATTTTTCAAAAATGATTTATGGCAAAAAAATTACTATTGTTCTGCTCAAATATATAAGAGATAACATAAAAGTTAATTCTATAGATGAAGTTAAAAAATTATTAGAAAATGATGAAAAAAAGATAAGAAAATATTTCAAAAGGAGAACAAAACAATGTCTATCACTGCAGACGAAAAAGCAAAAATAATCAAAGAGTTTGGTAAAAATGAAAAGGACACAGGTTCTACTGAAGTACAAGTAGCACTTTTAACTAATCGTATAACTTACTTAAAAGGTCACTTTCAAACTCATACTAAAGACAATCACTCTAGAATGGGTCTATTAAAAATGGTTGCTAAAAGAAGAAAACTTCTTAACTATTTAAGAAAAACTAACATAGAAGCTTACAAAAACCTTATACAAAGATTAAAATTAAGAAAATAATTTTTTGTACGTTTTAGAGTTTAGTAATTGCAATACCCTCCCGGTGTGCGTGTGTTTTCGGCTATAAAGGAGTAGAATATGGTCACAGTTAAGAGTGTTTTTTGCGGAGAGGAATTAATTTTAGAAACAGGGCTTCTAGCTAAACAGGCTCATGGTTCCGTAACTTTAAGGTTAGGGAATACTACTATATTAGCAACTGTTGTAGCAGCTAAAGAACCTAATTTAGAATCTGATTTCTTCCCTCTAACAGTCAATTATAATGAGAAATATTATGCAGGTGGTAAAATACCAGGCGGTTTCTTCAAAAGAGAAGCTAAACCTAGAGATAAAGAAATACTTATATCACGTATTATAGACAGACCTTTAAGACCTCTATTCCCAGAAGGTTTTAGAAATGAAGTACAAATCATTCCTACTGTTCTTTCAGTAGATACTGATATGCCTACTGATGCTTTAGCTTTAATAGCATCAAGTGCTGCTCTTACAATTTCTTGGATACCTTTTGGAGGTCCTGTAGCAGCTGTTAGAATAGGATATAAAAACGGCGAATATATTATCAATCCTAAAAACAGCGAACTTGCTGCTAGCGATTTAGATATTATTGTTGCTGGAAGTAAAGATGCTATATTGATGATTGAAGGTGAAGCTAGAGAAGTTTCTGAAGAAGTATTCATCGGTGCTATAGAGTTAGCTCATAAAGAAATGCAGAAATATATTGATATGCAAAATGAAATGGCTGCTCTTTGCGGTACTCAAAAAATCGAACAAGAATTATTTGAATATGATTCTGAATTGGTAAAAATGGTTACTGAATACGGAAGAGAAAAAATAGAAGCTGCTAATTATAATCCTGATAAAACTAAAAGAAATGAAAGTATGGACAATGCTTTCAATGAAATAGAAGAATATATCAAAACTAAAATAGAAGATGAGAAATTAATAGCTCAAGTTAAAGGTATATGTCATGCTATAGAAGAAGAAATAGTTAGAGAAGCTATAGTAGAAAAATCTATGCGTCCTGACGGCAGAGCTTTAGATGAAATAAGACCTATAAGCACTATGATAAATTTAATACCTAGAGTACATGGTTCTGCTCTATTTACTCGCGGTCAAACTCAATGTTTATCTATAGTTACATTAGGAAGCGAAAAAGATGCTCAGTTAATGGACGATATATACGGAAAAGAGAATAAAACTTTCATGCTTCACTACAACTTCCCTCCTTTCTCTGTTGGAGAAGTTGGACGTTATGGCGCTCCTGGAAGAAGAGAAATTGGTCATGGTAATTTAGCAGAACGTTCTTTTAATGCTGTATTGCCAAGCAAAGAAAAATTCCCTTATACTATAAGAGTTGTTGCTGAAATATTAGAAAGTAATGGTTCTTCATCTATGGCTACAATATGTGCTTCTACAATGTCATTATTAGCTTCTGGAGTACCTCTTAACGCTAGTGTAGCTGGTATAGCTATGGGACTTGCTACTTACAAAGACGGATACAAAATACTTACAGATATACAAGGTGTTGAGGACCATTTAGGAGATATGGACTTTAAAGTTGCTGGTACTAGAAAAGGTATCACTGCTTTCCAGCTCGATATTAAACTTACTGGTATATCTACTCAAATATTAAAAGAAGCTTTAGAACAAGCTAAGAAAGCAAGATATTTTATACTTGATATAATAGATTCTACAATATCAAATGCTGGTGAAGTTTCTGATTTTGCTCCTAAATATAAAACTATGGAAGTTAATCCAGAAAAAATTAGAATATTAATAGGTCCTGGCGGTAAAAATATCAAAGCCATAATAGAAGAAACTGGCAGTGATGTAGAAATACAAGACAGCGGCGTAGTTAATATATTTGCTCCTGACGGTCCTACACTAGATAAAACAGTACAGCTTATCAATTCTTATGTTAAAGATCCTGAAGTTGGCGAAGTTTATGACGGTGTAGTTAAAGACATTAAAGATTTTGGAGCTTTTGTAGAAATATTACCAGGTATTGAAGGACTTTGCCACATTTCTGAATTAGCTTATAAACATGTTCTAAATGTTGAAGAAGTATTAAAAATTGGTGATGAGATAAAAGTAAAAATCATAGACATAAAAGGCGGAAAATATTCTTTAAGCAGAAAAGCTTTACTTGAAAAACCAGCCGATTATGTTGAAGAAGAACATAATAAAAAAGAAAAAAAACATGACAGAAAGAAAAGATTTTAATAATTAAATCTTTATATATAAAAGGCTATCATAAAATAATATGATGGCCTTTTTTATTATATAAAAATAAAATATATCCGTATAATTTTTTTAGCTTATATTCATTAATAAAATGTAATCTCTTAATATATAAAAATTAATATGGTTAGTCAAAAAATAAAAAATAATTTATAAACTTATTGAATCTAATAAATTTAAATTAAAAAATGATTATTTTATGAATAATATATACTATAATAAAACAATATTTATTTATCATAAAGTATTTACTTTATGATAAAAAAACATATAATTACTGCTATGAAAAGAGAAGAATTAAACAGCCAAAGAAAAGAAAATATTTTTAACCTTTTAAAAAAATGTCATCAGACAGATAAGCATTATGAGCAATTTGCTTCTAAAACTCATAAATACAAATTAAATCCTCCAATAGATAAAAATAAAGTTATAGAATTAGAAAAACAATATGGATTCAAACTTCCAGAGGAGTATTTTTGGTTTATAACAGAAGTTGGAAACAGCGGAGCTTGTCATGGATATGGCATGGATAAATTTGAAGATATAAATCTTGATTACCTAAAATATGACAATAAAATTAATATAATGAAAGAGTATTGTCAAAAAGTAAGCGAAGGATATGATATATCACCAGATTCAAAAAATGAAGTTACAAATTACGGCATATTAAAATTTGGTACATTAGGTTATTCATATATTATAGGATTAATAGTAACTGGAGAAAACAAAGGAAAAGTTATTTATTATGATATGGACTTCAATGAGGAACCATCTATTACTTGTGATGATAACTTCGTAAATTATTATGAGAATTGGCTTTTAGAAACTTCTCTTGATTATAAAATGGGTACTTTTGGTATAAGATTAAGATTTGAAATTGATGACTTAATCAAATACTACAATGATATATTAAATAATAAAGAAATAAAAGACAGCAGAATAAATAAAAAAACTATTATAACAACTATTTTCAAATATAAATCATTAGATGAAAAACATTTAAATGAAATTTATAATTTATACAATTTAGAAAAAGATGAAAATTATAAATTACAATTAGTTATAATATTAGATAATCATCAATACAAAAAGATAGAAAAAAATATAAGAGATGCATTTAGAAATAAAGATATTATTGATTTATATATCAGCAGATTATTTTTTAAAGTGTACACTGGATATGATTTATATACAAAACATTTTAAATATGAAATAATTAATTGGATTGATGAAATAAAATTAGCACTAGATTATTATAAAGAATTAATGCTCCATAAAGACATTGATAAAGATAATAATTTTGCTTATGTTCTAAATATGGCTATTCATTTATATAAGCACAATTTAATAGATTTTGATGAGTTTAAAGTATTCATAGATAAAAGAAATAAATCTACTCTATATCATTTATCATTTTTAGATTTAGAATTTGATCACATGTATGATATATATATGGAAGAATTTATTAATGCATGCAGAAATAAAGATGAAGATAAAATAAGAAATACAACAGTATATTTGGAAAATATTCTAAAAAATAAAAATAATAATAAATATAAAAAATCTATAGTATCTTGTATCACAAATGAATATAATAAGTTATTAGAATATTATGAAAGTACTGATTTAAAAAATGAACATATTTTTGACTTTATAAAAAATGGGTTAGAAAGAATATTTCAATATTAATATATACCTAAACAACTATATTTTGTCAAAAATAAATTTATATTTTTATTTTGATATCTGGGGCTTTGCCCACCGCTCTGCGTGCTTACGCAACACCCCAGTTATTTTACCGAGTAGGTACCTTTCGGTATTGGTATAAAAGAACCTTATATCCTCGATAAACTCGGATACGCTTCGCGAACAACTGCATTTTTTGACAAACTATAGTTGTTTAGGTATATACTGAAATTAATATAAATAAAATGGAGAGGAATTACCCTCCCCATAAATACAGAAGAAAATAAAAAAGTTTTATTATTTGCTGAAAGTTACACTTCCGCTATCGCCTTTACCTTCTGGTACAGTAATAGTTACTTTACAATTAACAGTTTCTTTATCTTTAGTAAAGTTATATTTAATAGTTGCATTATGATAAACTCTAGTAGGATATGAACCTGAATCATCTACAATTTCTTCAACAAAAAATACTGGAACTTCATAATCATAAGACTGTTTTTCAGAAGTTAAATCCCAAGGAACAAGAACATTGTTTCTGTACTCTTGATTTCCTGTACTGCTGTCATATTTGGAAGTACTTATTTTACTTAATGATAACAATACTCCTGTGGCATCTGAAGCAATATTAAAATATACTTCTCCGTCTGAACTAACAGACATAGTTGATGAACCGCTTTTGTATGTACCTATTAAATTTGTTGTTCTTACTTTTGAACAAGCTGTTGAGAATAAAGCTAAAGCTGTTAAAACTAAAGCTATTTGTAAAATTTTTTTCATTTGTTTTACTCCTATTGTTTTTTTATTAATAAAAAGTTATATCTCGAGCTATAACCAATTATTTGATAAATTAATTTTCTTGAATGCAATACAAAAAGATATACTGCTTTATATGATAAATATCTATTTATAAAAAATAAAGAACTAACAAATAAATTATTGTTAGTTACTGTAGACTGTAGACTGTAGACTGTAGACTGTAGACTGTAGACTGTAGACTGTAGACTGTAGACTGTAGACTGTAGACTTGCCTTTAATATAAGAAATTGCTTTTAATATCATAGTAAACAAATTATACATTATACAATTAAAATGTCAATTAAATTTATATATAAATAATTAAAATATAGAATATTATTGGTAACTATATAATACGTTCTATTCTATATAAGAATTTCTAAAATCATATATAGAAAAAATATCATATTTCACACCATGAAGTTTTTTACTCTGCATAACGGTAGCCTTATCATAATATATAGGTATAATAGCCATATCTTCTTGTATGAGTATGCGTTCTGCATCATAAGCTGCTTTTATTCTTATATCTTCATTGGCATTGGTCATAGCTATATCAACTAAATAATCATAAACTTCATTAGTATATCCGCCGTCATTACCTAAACCATCAAGCTGAAAAAGTCTTAAATAACCTGTGGCCTGATTATAAGCAACACTTGTACCAGCTTTAATCATCTGAAAACTTCCATCTTTTATTGACTGTAAATAAGTTGTAGGTTCTTCGTATCTTAATTTCAAATCTATACCAAAATTATTTTTATACATACTTTGAATAGCTTCTGCCACAAATAATGAAGAAGGATTAGTTGTTGTAATTAGTTCTATTATAGGAAATTTCTTTATATCTCTGTATCCTGCCTGAGCAAGTAATTTTTTAGCTTCTTCAACATTTTTTTGATAATCACTTTCTTTAAGAGAAAAATATTCAGGAGCATTATCTCTAAAATTATTAGTACCATTCTTTACATTAATAGGAACAAAACCATTAGCAGCTACTCTGCCCCCACCTAGAACATTACTTACTATATAATTTCTGTCTATACCAAGTGCTAATGCTTTTCTTACTAAAGGGTTAGTAAAAGGTCTTCTTTTCAAATTAACCATATAATAAGCAATAGATGTTATGTCAACTTCTCTGCCTATACCCTGCTCTATTAAAGAAGCTCTTTCATTTTCTGGTGCCTCTGGATAAAATAATATACTATCTGCATAAATACCAGCAACTGCAGTATTAACATCTTCTAAAAATTCAAAAGTTATTTTTTCAGCCTTAACATTATCTTTATCCCAATAATAAGGATTTTTCTCCATTACTATTTTCACCGCCTCATCATATTCAGTCATTATATAAGGGCCATTTCCTATATAATGATCTTTACTCAATGCCCAATCCTCACCATAAGTTCCTATAATATCCTCTCTTACAGGTGAAGCAATATCACTAGCCATGGCTTCTTCAAAATATGGTAATGGTATATCTAGTTCTATTTTTAAAGTATGATCATCTAAAGCATAAACTCCAAGTTCTTCTAAATTCTTTTCACCTTTCATTATACTTTGAGCATTCTTTATTATATCAAATCCCAAAGAAAAAGGAGATGCGACTTCAGGATCAATCAATCTTCTTAAAGTATATACAAAATCATTAGCAGTTAAATCTCTTCCGTCTGACCATTTAGCATTTTCTCTTAAATGAAATATATAAACTGTATTATTACTCATAGATTCCCAGCTTTCAGCAAGTGCCGGAATTATAGTACCTTTTTCATCTCTTTGAGTGAGAGTTTCAAATGCATGTGTTATGTAAACTGCTGTATTAATACCTTTAGCAAATGCCGGGTCTAAACTGCTTGGCATTCCTCCAACTGATACTACTATGCCGTCATTAGAGGATTTAATATTAGAGCATGATAAGAAAAATATATTTGCAATTAAAATTATTATAAAAATTACTTTCTTCATTATATTATTCTCTTTAATTTAATTTTCTAAATATGATAACTAAATATATAATTATGTCAACTATATTATGTTAATTAAAAAAATAGTGCACACGGTAAATAAATTAAAAAATATAAATGCATTAATTTTCTTTTTAAATACATAAATTAATAAAAATAAATCGTGCGTAGAAAAAATTTTTAAACTTAATAATCACTTGGGCGGGTGCTGAAATTTCTCATTAAACTTAAAAAATAAATAAAATTTTATTATCCAAATAAAACTATAAAATATAAAGGGCGGGGTATGTATAAAGACTTATTATTTAAATTATATCAATAATATATTTAGAATCTACATAATCGCACAGCCACACTTTATTTTCAGACAAATAGAATTTAATACCATCTTCATACATTTGTTTAGAATTAATTTTTATAATGGCAGGTTTACCATGACGCTCACCTACTTTTTTGGCTATATCCTCTGTTAATGATAAATGTACATGAAGTCTATTCATTTTCTTTATGCCTTCCTGTTTTATACTATCTATATTATCAATTGAAGTTCCATGAAATAATATCTCAGGAGGTTCTTTTTCTTCAAATCCTAAATCTACATCGATGCTATGTCCTTGATTCGCCCTTATTAATGTATGATTTTCATTAAAGCTAAATCTTTTTTTATCATTGTATAAAACTACCCTTTCAAGTATATCTTTATTTATATTTCTACCAGTAGCCTTTATTTTTTCAATCAATTCATGAACATTTGCCCAACCGTCTTTTGATAATGTAAGTCCTATATTTTCAGGTTTATGTCTTAATACTAAACTAACAAATTTACTTATTTTAACTTCTTCTTTACTTAATTTATCATCTTTCATATTTATTGCCTTTATGAATTTATATAAAAATAACGCTATTTATAAATTATGTCAACTATATTATGTTAATTAAATACTATAATAAGTTATATAAATACATAAATAATGTTATTAGGTATTGTAAAAAAATCACTTTAAATATAATATAACTAAAAATCAATTATGAGGAAAAAGTTTTATGAGCATTATAGGAATATCAGGAAATCTATTATACGAAAACAATTCAATACCTAAAGCATTTGTAAACCGTTCTTATGTAGATTCTGTTATAAGAGCAAGCGGAACACCTTTTATAATGCCTATAACAGATGATGAAAGAACCATAAAAAGCATGGTTGAAAAGGTAGATGGTGTTCTAATGACAGGAGGAGTTGATGTCCACCCTTTCAGATTCGGAGAAGAACCTATAACAAAAATAGGAACTATTTCAGATGAAAGAGATGAATTTGACTTTACTGTTATGAAATATGCCTGTGAAATGAATAAACCAATATTTGGAATATGCAGAGGAATACAAGTTATCAATGTACATTTCGGCGGAACACTAATACAGGATATACCAACACAAAGAAATACAAATATACTACATAGTCAAACTGCAGAATTATATGTTCCTGCGCATAAAATTCAAATAGTAAAAGACAGCATCATTTATGATATGTTCGGCGATACTGCTGAAGTAAACAGCTTCCACCATCAGGCTATAGATAAAGTATCAAAAGATTTCAGAGTAACAGCAACTTCAAAAGACGGAATAGTTGAAGCTATAGAATATAAGAAAAAATACTCTTTTATCTTAGGCGTACAATGGCACCCTGAATTAATGAGTTCTAAAAATATAAAGATGCAAAATCTTTTTGATATGTTTGTAGAAGTTTGTAAATCAAGAAAATAATTATTAAACAATAAATATAAAATAAAAGACTTTTTTATTATGCTTTAATATTTAGGCAGTAAAAAAAGTCTTTTTTATTATAACTTATATTTCAATATTTAAGTTTATATATACTAAAAAATTTTTAACTTTGTCAATTTTTTGTTGTTCTTTTTCCCACCGCATACGCTCTGCGGACTTCGTCAAAGAACCAAAAAGTGCAAATATAAAATTAGTATTAAATCATACTAATTATGTTTTACATGTAAGATAAATTACTAAATTTAAATCAAAATGCAGCCTTTCGCAAAGCGTATCCGAGCCTGTCGAGGATATAGCTTCTTTGTGGCAATACCACAGGCACTCCTTTCAGTCGCAAAAGAAGTGGGGTTTGGGGCAAAGCCCCAAATATAAAACCAAAACATAAATTTATTTTTGACAAAGTATATTTGTTTAGGTATATACTGAAAATTTTTAAGTTTGTCATTTTTTTATTGTTCTTTTTCCCGCCGCATACGCTCTGCGGACTTCGTCAAAGAACCAAAAAGTGCAAGGATAGAATTAGTACTAAATCATACTAATTTTGTCTTACATGTAAGATAATTTTTAAATTAAAGCCTATATGTAGCCTTTCGCGAAGCGTATCCGAGCTTGTCGAGAATATAGCTTCTTTGTGGCATACCTAAAGGTACTCCCTTCGGTCGCAAAAGAAGTGGGGTGCTTGCGAAGCACACAAAGTGGTGGGCAAAGCCCGGCAAATATTTTAAATTAAAAAAATTATTTTGACAAAATATAGTTATTTATGTATATACTATTAGGTATAGTATACAAATATAAATTTTAATTAATAAGATTCTTTACTTCGTCCCAGCTTAATTTATTAATATCACCCATAGAATCGCCTACAACGGTATCAATCAATACACGCTTCTTATTTTGAAGTTCTAATATCTTTTCCTCTATAGTTCCTCTTGTAATAAGCTTATAATTAGTTACAACGCGTTTCTGACCTATTCTGTAGGCTCTGTCAGTAGCTTGATCTTCAACAGCAGGATTCCACCATAAATCATAATGCATTACTGTATCAGCTTGTGTTAAAGTAAGTCCTGTACCAGCAGCTTTTAAACTAAGTAAGAATATAGGCACTTCTCCGGCATTGAATCTATGAACTAAATCCATTCTATCCTTTGTAGCACCGTCCAAATAGAAATAATCTATACCTAACTTTTTGAAAGCTCCTCGCATAAGATTAAGCATTCTTGTAAATGAACTAAATACTAATACGCTATGTCCGCCTGCAATAGCTTCTTTAATCATCTCTATGAACATATTAAATTTACCGCTTGTATGGCTTTCTCCTCTCAAATCATCATGCATTAATCTTGGGTGACAGCATACTTGTCTTAATCTTGTTAATGCTGAAAATATTTCTATATGTGATTGAGCAAAACCTTTACGCTTAACTGTTTCAAATATTTCTATTCTTGCAGCTTCAAGTATAGACATATAAAGTTCTTTCTGATCTTTTGTTAAATCGCAATAACTTACAACCGTATGTTTTGGAGGCAAATCTTTAAGAACATCAGTTTTTAATCTTCTTAATATAAAAGGTGCTATTCTAGTTTTTAAATTATCTAAAGCCTCGCTTGAACTATCCAAACCAGCAAGTATAGGAGCCTCATAATCTTCAACAAAATCTTTATGCTTACCCAAGAAACCAGGCATAAGAAAATCAAACATTGACCACATCTCACTTATACTATTTTCTATAGGAGTACCGCTTAATGCAAGTCTTTTTAACGATTTTAAACTTTTTACCATTTTTGCATTTTGAGTATTGGCATTCTTTATATGCTGTGCCTCATCAAGTATTAAATAATTAAATTCATTTTCGCTTAATGCTTTAACATCTCTTCTTAATGTTGAATAAGATATCACTGCCACATCATAATTGCTTACTGCTCTGATTTTTTTCATTCTAGTTTTTAAATTACCAGATAAAACTATTACTTCAAGAGAAGGAGCAAATTTCTTAATCTCACATTCCCAGTTAGCAACGCATGAAGTAGGAGCAACAACTAATGATGTAAGTTTTGAACCATTTTCTTTTTCTTTTAATATAGTAGCTATAGTCTGAAAACTCTTTCCAAGTCCCATATCATCGGCAAGTATTCCATTCAATGACATATCAGCTAACTTTCTAAGCCATTTATAACCTACTAATTGATAGCTTCTGAAATCCCCTACAATAGTTTTTGGAGGAGTTTCATCATAATCCACCTTTTTTATATTAGCTATTGTATCCATAGCATTATCATCTAAATCTAACTCTATACCGCTATGCTTCTCCAACATATCAGCAAAATAAGGAGCACTGAACATAGGAAGTAAATATCTATTATTCTCTTTCTGTTCTATAGGATTTTCTTTAAACATCTTAGCTATATAATCAATTACTTCCAAATCTATAGGCACAAAAGAACCATTCTGAAGTCTTATATATTCTTTATTCTCAACTTTTACTGCTTTTACAATATCTGATAAATCATGTATTTCTTTAACGCCTTCAAAAGAAAAATTAATCTCAAAGAAGTTAATATCTTTAGTTAAAGAAACTCTCATTTTTAAAGGCTTAACATTTAATTTTAATGATTTGAAAGATTCACTATAATAACAAGTCCAACCTCTGTCCTGAAGTGCCGGAAGTATTTTATAGCATAAATAAAATATTTTCTCATCATCATCAGTTGCAAAAGTATAATCACCTACTTTCTCCAAATATTTTGATAATGTTCTGCAGAAATATTCTTCCTTTTCAGTATCTCTGTAAATCTCTGTAACTTCATTATCAAACATATTACTGCTGGTAAACTTTCCGGAATAAGGATCTACTGTAAAAGAACCATATTTAAACTTAATAGTTGAAAATACATTAGTTCCGTCATAATCTAAAAATACCAATGCCTGAGCAGGAAATGCTAATATATCATTGTCTCTAATATCTTCAGGAAGTTCTATATTATCAAAATCTTTTTTAAGATTAGGAAGTACTCTTGAACAGAAATCTTTTATATAATCTTTTTTTACTACTATACTGTCTTTAAAAATATTCTTCTTTATCTTTGGATATGAAGGATTTGTTTCATAAAATATATCTTTATAAAGTACAAAATCACAATTCTCACCGAATGTATAAACTCTATTTAAATCAACATCTTTAATATTCAAATTAAGTACTAAATCTTTTTGTTCATTATAATAGCTTTCCAATTGTAAATTTAGTACATCATCACTGAAAGTTATAACTCTGCTTTCAAGCCTTATATTATGAATATCTTTTAATAATATCAAACATTGATAAGCATTATAATCTTTAAACCATAATTTACCATTTTCTTGTATATGTCTAGCCTCAGCATATAAATTATTTAAAAATCTTATTAATTTTGCTTCAGCCTTACTGAAATCTTCAAGTTCTATTTTATATTCACTGTCTTCTATATTTTGCTTATCTCCAATAACGCATGAAAATAAAAAGTTCTCAAGCTCGCCTACTCTTAATTCTTTTTTATTTTCTATATCTATCAATTTTAAAGAAAGACCTAGAGTTCTCTCATTGTTATTATCACCCCTTACAGATAATAATACAGACAAACCATAATATTCCCTATAAAGATTATCCCTATAATTATCCATTAATGGGGATCTTGTATAATATAGCCAATCCTTTCTTGAAGGATCTATTATTTCTACAGATTCCTCTTTTTTGTTTCTATCTATTCTTTTATTATCACTTTCTGTAATAACTACACTATTAGCTATAGTTTTTATAGATGCTTTCGCTAATTCATCATTTTCCTTAGCAGTAGCATTAAGATTTAAAAAAGGATTATCATTTTCTTTAATTTTCTTTTTAGAGTTACCCCTAGTATTCATTCCCATAACCTTACTATATTTATACACATTATTTTAATGGCTTTTATAATAATAGAATTATCAAAAAAGTCAATATTATTAATGTATAAATAAACATGATTTTTTATAATATGTAAAAAACAATAGTTTTTATTATATTATGATAACTGAATTATGTTAATTGATTAAGAAAAAATATTTAAATACACTGTATATTTTTTATTTGATTTAAAAAATTCTTTAGAATCATTATAACCCTGCTCTATTCTTTTGGCAGCATTTTTTGGAGAGAAATCTAAAGCACATCTTACAAAATTGCCTAAATTCTTTGAAGGATACATTTCATAAATATTTACATTATATTTCTTTTTAACAGGCTTCTTATAATCTAAATGTACAACTATAATATCTGTACAATTCTCATAACTATAAAGAGGCTCTATAGTAGAATCATCAGTATAACATCCGTCAATATAATAATTATAATCAATTTTTTATGCTGGAAATACAGCTAATAATGCAGAAGTAGCAAGAAGTATTTTTTTTATTATTTCATTAGAATTGCCATTTCATTTAAAATATTGAGCTTCAACAAAAAAAGGTTTTCTATACTTTGAACATAAAAAAATGATAATCTGATATAAGATTTAAATCGATATATTTATCTATAATTTCTATTAATCTGTATCTTGAAAATATTCCGAAAAGAAATGATTTATAAATATTAAAATCTTTAGCAGTTAAAATTTTCTCTTTCCAAACTTTTTCATATATACTATAATTATTCATAGCCAAAAG
Organism: uncultured Brachyspira sp.; assembly: GCF_944390845.1. Lineage (GTDB taxonomy): Bacteria > Spirochaetota > Brachyspiria > Brachyspirales > Brachyspiraceae > Brachyspira > Brachyspira pulli. The sequence goes on along the minus strand of NZ_CALXRM010000009.1, from coordinate 48,813 downwards.
ATAGGCACTAAAATCACCAACAGAATTATCAGAAATAGAACTCACTTTATCATATAACCGATTCTATTAGATACTTCCATACCCCTATATAATAAACTCCTCTGCTTCAAACGCCGCCTAATACAAGACCAAGTTTTTTAATAAATAAAAATTATTTATTAATATAAAATTAGTTACCGCCATTATTTGGATTCAAAGAAGATTCAAGTCTCTTTCTTTCTCTTTCTGCTTGCTGTAATTCTGCCTGCATCTGATAATATGAAGCAAGTCTCTGTTGTCTATATTCTTCAATTCTGTCTTTTTCAGCATCCATACGTTTTTTATTATCTTCTAAACGGCTTTTTGTCATTGTAATACTATTTTCAACAATACCTCTTGTTTGAGAATAAGGAGTAACAAAGTCACTCATAGCATAAGCAACACCTGTATCTGGTATATCATCTCCTGTTGTATCATTAGAGAATAATTCTTCTATACCGTCCATTTGAGTTTCAATTTTATTCATAAATTTTTCTTCATCAACCTGTAAGAAACCTTTTTTAACTTTTGACCAATCCTCACCAGCATTACCTCTGTTTATACCTATTTGGTCAAGAAGTGCTAATTCTTCGCCGTATTCTGTTTCATAAGAATCAGCAACTATCATTCTTACACGCTGTGATATAGTGCTTACAAGTCCATTACCGCTAAATACACCAACATAATATAATTTTTTTCTCAAAGCGTCATCTGTCATATCAACATTAAACTCTATTCCTAAAGTAGTAGCCAAATCGTTTAAATCGGTTCTATTCATAGCTTCAAGTCCGTCTCTTATATCTCTTGATAAAGGTCTTTGAGTAGTATCATTTAATAAGTCTATTACTTCGTTGTATGCTCTTATAAAATTAGCTATAGCATTAACTACACCTTCTTTATCTACTTCAATAGTAGTGGCAAATGCTTCAGGAGTAACTTTTTTAGCTGTTATATTAAGACCATCAACAACATCATTGAATTCATTAGTATCACTTAATACATCGATTCCGTCTATAGAAGCTCTGGCATCTGTAGCTTCTGATATCAAATAGTTAGGAGCATCTTCTTCCCTGCCCATATCTTCTATAAGCAAATCTTTATAAAATACATTATAACCGGCATTTTTATTTATTAAAACAACTTCTGTTATAACATCGCCAGGTTCAAACTGTCCGCCTATTGGTATATTAAGTCTTTGCCAAGATGCACTTATAGTAGGTAAAGCAAAGAATTTCTCTACTTCATCACCTGCTTTATTAATATATTTAACTCCTATTATTTCAGAATTAAATCCAACCTCATCTATAGGTTCTGGTGCCTCTGCTTCCTTTCCTTCCTTAGCTTTACGTTCTGCCTCTAAAGCATCTTTATATTTCTTTATATCTTCAAAAGTTCTTGAGCTATCAGCTGGAGATAAACCTTCTCCGTATAACTCTACATCTTTATAAATTACACTATCTATCTTATTAAATGTCATTCCTGTATCTGGTATAGATAAATCTACTGTAGGAGGCATAATAGGTGCTTCTTCATCATCTAAAGTATCTGAAACTCTTGCTGTTATTGATAAAGTAATGTTTTCATTAGCCTCTGCTTCTCTATGTAAAGGAAGTGATAATTTATTTTCGCCTTGAAGAACTATAAAGTCATTTTTTACCATATAATTAGTAGTTAAATTATCTGATTCATCTTTCCATTTGCTTAAAAGTTCCTGATTAAATATATGACCTAAATATCTGTAAGGTCTTCTTGTAAACATATTCAATTCTTTCAATATGCCGGAATCATCGCTTACAACTTCAACTATATTTTTAGAGCCTGTTTTTACTAAATCCATAGTAAGAACTTGTAAATTTCTTGATTTTTGTGTTATTGTAGTTTTGATTTTTTTACCGAATGCTTTATCAATGGCTTTCTGTAAATTTACCAAGCTTCCGCCTGCAAAATCTATAGTAGTTTCTTCTTCGCCTATTTTTAATACTATCTTTCCTGCCGGCAAAGTATCAGCCATATTGAATGCTTTTGAGGAGAATTTTTGACTGGCTGCTATATCTCTAATACCTATATCATAAGTTGTAGTATTGGCAACTCTGTTTGCAGTAACAGTAAAATAATCCGGAATACCATCTCCTACACCTACAAAATTTCTAAAAGGGGAACGGAAACCATATAATTCTTTTGAAGCTGTAGCAAGAGTATCAAGTCTAGCTTTCAAATCTTCATAAGCAGAAATTTGCCTTTGATAATCTCTAGCATTGTCCGCTAAATTAGAAAGAGTTGTACTTCTCTTATTAACTTCAGCGTCAACTGCATTTTTATATACTTCATCAAGAAAAGCTCCTGTTGTTGCCATAAACAAATCTCCTCTTAAAATATACTATATTAATAAAACTAAAATTGTAATATTTAAGTAAAAATAAATCTATTTTTAAATTTTCGGAATACTTTAAAAATATATAAGAAATATTTATTTTATTTCAAAAAATATTATGTTTATAACTGTATAAAATTACATAAAAAAAGAGAATGAACCTTATAATACTAAAGATTCATTCTCCCAAAACATAAGAAATAAAATTGATTAATCGATTATATTTTTCAAATCCTTTATAATTGTATCTATATTTGATAACTGCAATGTGGAATAATTCTTTAATTTGTTTGCTATGCATAGTAATTTTTTTGTCTTTTCTATATGATCATAACTAAAAAATATAGCTATAGGAACATTCAAGGTTTTTGCTATTTTATTTAAATTAGTTATTGATATATTTCTTTTTCCTACTTCAACGCTTTGTAAATATTTAGAAGATATGCCAGACACTTCTGCTATTTCTGATATAGTTTTCATTTGTGATTTTCTTATGGCACGTATATTTTTACCAACTGAAGATATTAATTCTTCATAATCTATCGGTCTTTCTTTTTTATTATTATCATCTTCTGTTTTGCTGTCGCTGACTATACTATTATAAAAAGGTTTTTTCAAATTAGTAGTAAGCATATTCACACCTCCGCTTCTTTTTTATACTTATCAAAGACTCCATCTTCTCTAAAGCTATAAAAAGAATTCCCGGCAATGATAATATGATCCAGCATTCTTATATCAACCATCTTAAATGCTTTATACAATACCTCAGTAATATCAATATCTTCTTTTGAAGGTTTTGCTATGCCAGAAGGGTGATTATGTGTTATTATAACGTAACTAGCACCAAGAGATAAAGATTTTTCCACTAAATCTCTCGGATATATAGTAGCAGAATCTATTGTTCCTCTAAATATATTCTCCATAGATATAAACCTTTTATTTACATCTAAACAAACTATGCAAAAAGTTTCAAATTTTAATTTTCCCAATTTCACTATAAGATAATTGATTAAATCCTTTTTCTTAAAATGAGGGGCATTAATTTTTAAGCTGCTTAATAAATAATATTCTAACAGAGAAGGTATATTCTTAATAAGTTTTATTTTCTTCTCATTAAGACCTTTTACCTTTAATAACTCTTTTTCTGAAGCATTTACTATATTATACAAATTATAAAAATTATAATAAAGCTTGTCTACTATAGTATTTGCTTTCTCTAAAGATATACCATTAGATATAATAGAAGCCAGCATTTGTTTTTCGTTTACAATATCGGCATTACTATATTGCAGGCGGTTTTCATAAAAATCATTATACATAAATACTTCCTTAATAAATTATAGTATAGCCTATAGTTAAACAAATTATTTTTATAAAATAAGCCATTTATTAAAGAAAATAAACAGTATATATTTTACTTTTTATTAATTTTTTAAAAAAATTACAATTATTCTAAAAAAAGTTGTATTTTAATATGATAATGTATATATCAATTTTATTTCTCCTGCAGTCTCATCTGCACCTATGGTATCATTTTTTATTGTAATTATAAATTCTTTAATTTCGCCTTTTTTAAGAGTAAAACTTTTATCATAAGAGATATTTGCAGTATCTCCTACAGAAGAATCAAATACAAACATATCTTGTGTTTTATCATATTTAAACTTTATCATAGGTTTTTGATGCTCTATTAAAACAACATCACCAACCACCTGAGGTATTTTATATGTTTTATCATACATAGTTACAGCAGCATCTAAAGAAAAATAAACTTCATCTTTATCTTCGTATTGAATATCTGCGGTATAAACTGTAGAAATTAGGCTTTTTCTCTCTCCTATATTTACAGTTGTTAAAGAATCAAAAAATAAACTAGGCTTTTCTTTCGAAGCTACTGTATTTAAGACAGGCTCTTCAGTATTTAAACTGCCTGCAAATCTAATATCATAGCTAAAACCAGCATAATCATAATATTCTGTTTTTCCGCCAAATTTAGTATTCAAAGTTTTTGCACTGATATTTTCTATTTCTAAATTCTGAACCTGCAAAGCCATTTTATTTTTTTCAACAATTTTTATAGGCATATAAGGTGAGCGTCCATCTTCAATATTTTCATTAGCGATAGGTCTGCCTAAATCTATCTTACCGCCATATACTCTAGGTGCATATCTATTATTATTTGCTATAGAATCTGAACACCATTTATAAATTTTTATATCTCCATTTGGAAGAACTATACCAACAGGATCGTATTCATAAAAATAATTAAATCCATCAACTGCAAATTTTATTTGACTGTTTAAATTAGCACTGTCAGCACTAGCCTCCCAGCCCAATTCAACAGATCCCCATTCCATAGGAGCTGGTATTCCTACAATAGTTTTCCATTTTACAGGTATCGCAAATGCAAATACTAATTTTGAATATCTATCTATAGCTATCAAATAATTGTCTGTTTCAAGTCCTGCTGTACCAGTGAATCTGTAGAACCAGAACCTTTTTAATCTTTCGCTTTTATTGTATGCACTTGTTGATGAAAAAGTAGGATTCATATTTTCATACATATAATATTTTACTTTTGTTACAGTAAATCCGGCCGCTTTAGTATTAGTGCCGTTATAAAAATATTCATTTCTTGAAGAATCTTTCAATTTCCATTTATCGTCTTTAATTAGCATATATCTAGGTTCATTTTTAAGCCCAAAAGAAGCAGCAATTACATAATCATCATGAAGATTAAGCGTAAATCCGCCGTAATTTTCTTCATTCCAAGGTCTTTCACCATTATAATTATAAAATGGATCTTCTTCCGGCTTCAAAATATCTTCTCCGCCTATATCTGGTTCTTCTGTATCTCCTCCGCCTGAATCACCATTAGCCATTTGCTGATAATAATATCTAGGATTGAAACCGCTGCTGCAAGTAATTGCAAACAGTGCTATAAAAAGCACTGATAAAATAATAAATAAAGTATTTCTCATAAAATAAAATCTCATTAATAATTTTTATGCAATAATTATACTTATAAAATAAATTAAGTAAACAATATAAAATACATATTAACAATAAATAAGCAGAAGAAACAAAATATTTTTTATTATTGTTATGCTTGCCTACGCCTAAAGGCTTAACTTAATAAATTAAGTTAAGGGCTTCGGATCGCTTTTATATTTCAATTCTAATATTTAAAAATTATTTTTTTATTATTGCTAATAAAAATTGTCCGCTCTAAGGTTCTGTCAAGTAAATTTGCCAGAGGCGAACAATTTTTATAAATAGCTTTATAATATTAAAAAATTATTATTTATTATTATTGTTATGCTCGCCTACGCCTAAAGGCTTAACTTAATAAATTAAGTTAAGGGCTTCGGCTCGCTTTTATATTTCAATTCTAATATTTAAAAATTATTTTTTTATTATTGCTAATAAAAATTGTCCGCTATAAGGTTCTGTCAAGTAAACTTGCCAGAGGCGAACAATTTTTATAAATAGCTTTATAATATTTAAAAATTATTATTTTTTTGTTTTGATAATTTTTCATTAAATATTATATCATTACCTTGTCCGTCTTTTATAGTAATAAATATATTATTAGCATTATTTCCTAAATTGAGCATATAAGTATAGCCTTCATACAGCTGTGATTTTACAGTCATATATATACCTGAAGCTTCAGAATTAACGCTCAAAGTTTCATTAATAATTACATCTCCTGCTGTATTACCAAGAACAGTAATTATTAAATTATTATTTTCTTTGTCATTAATCTCAACAGCAACCTTTTTTGCCTCATCTTCATAAATGCCTTTTCTATTGCTGAATTTAACACCTCCAGCCCCGCCATAAGGGGAACTGCATGAAACTAACACCAAAAATATTATAAAAAGTATAGATTTTTTTATCATTTTTCCATCCTAACATTATATAAATTATATTATATAAAAAAAATTTTGTTTGTAAATATAGCCAATAAAAAAGCGGAGAGAGTTTTTTAATTCCCTCCCCGCTTGATTTTTTAGTTATAACAATATTTATTTAGTGACTCTAGTGGCATCTAGAACATAAGAACTTCCAGAACCAGGAGTTATTATAGTACCATACTTAGCACTTATTTTTATAGTATTCTCACCTTCTAACACTATCCAGCCATGTCTAATATCTCCAAGAGTACCACTTGTACCTTCTGGAACACCATAAGCAGCATTATAATGATTGGCTTCATTATTATCATATCGGCTTAAACTATAAACTAGCGTCTTTGTATCACTCCAACTACCAAATATACCTTTTTCTTGATAACTTAGAGTGCATTGAGTACCATCTTCACTAAATTTATAGGTTACATTCTTATATCCATTATACTCTTCAGCTTTAGTAAATTCAGCCCCTCTAACCCTATCAGTGAATATTGGACCATTATCTACAAATGAAGTCTTTCCAACCTCTGTAGAAGATGATCCTTCCTTCTTATGAAGAGTATCATCATTACCAGGAAGAGCAACTGTAATAGACTGCCCATTGTCTGAAGTATATGATGCATCTGTTTCTGTTTGTGCTCTTAAAGTATATTCTATTGTTTCTGTGCTTCCGTTCCATGTAGCAGCTGTATAAGTTAATTTATTAGCTGCAGAATCAAATGCATAGCTATACAATATCAAGCTCTTACCAGTAGGTTTTGTATAATCACCAGGCAATGCGGATTTATCTGTGTTAATGTACTCGCTAGTATCTCTGAACTTATAAGTTTTACTTTTTAATCTATCTATAAAGTTAGCAACTACAGTCTGCGGTTCCAAATAACCAGCATAGTGTGATATAGCACTTGTAGCACCAGCTATAGGAGAAGCTCCAAATGACCAATATAATACTCCGTCTTCAGTACCAGTTTCAGTATCAGTATCTAATCTCAATCCCCAATACCAACTTCCATCTGTTGTATACTCTGCTTTATCGCTGTTTTTATATTCAGCAGAGAAATTATATGTATCAACAAGCTCATTATTCTTGTAATGGTATAATATTTTACCGGAAACATCGAATCTATATTCATAGTTGCCGTATTTATCTTTATAAGTTTTTCCTGCTACTCTGTCAGTAAAGCTTATTCCAGGATCTTCATAGTTTAGATAACCTACTAATTTTCCTTCTAAATGAAGTTCATTATTAGAATTTTTAAGCTCAAATGTTTTATTCTGTTTTGTAGGAATCTGCTCTTCATACATACCCTTAACAGCTTTATCTACAGCCTGATAATTATAGTACATATTTGAGCTAGTCTGCTTATCTGTCTTAGTATTAGTAACAACATGTATTATGTAGTTACCAGCAGAAGAGAATGTATAATACTGCATCAAATAGCTGTTATCCTGATTTCTCATCTTATAAGTCTGTCCTGCCACTGAAGCCATAAATCTGTCTACTGATACACCACCCTGCTCAGTAAGATAAGCTTCATATCCGTAAGCTGCAGAATTAAGTATGTCGCCTGCAGTAGCCAAAGCACCTGTAGACATTTGTATCATAGTACCAGTTTTATTAATTCTTAAAGCCCAGTATTTGAATATCAAAGCACCGTTTTCTATATAAACAGCTTTAGTATAATCTGATCCTGAACTTCCTACATTATCAGTTATAGTATATGTAATCTCTTCTCCGCTTGGATAAACATAAGTAAGATTTTTTCCGCCTGCATCAAATATATATTTATAGCTTCCGTCAGGTGCATAATAAGTAGTACCTGAAACTATATCCAAGAAATATGCACCTCTGTCTTGGAAGTTAAGCTCGCCTGCAGCTTCATCATTTTTCATCAAATGTATTCCACCACTTTGAAGAGTAAATGTATACTGCTGACCATCAAGGCTGTATATTGCTGTTTTACCTTTATCTTCTACTAATGTATAAGTTACAGAAGTATCTTCCTGTTTAGGTATGCTTTCTATATATGTAATAGTTTTACCATCGCTGCTGAACTGATATTTGAAAGTTTTTAAACTTCTTCCATCGCCAGGTGTACCTTTATAATCTCTGAAAGCATATACTTTATTAGCAACTTCATCTGTAAAGAATTCTATTACAGATTGATCTACATTCAAATATCCTGGAGTTGAAGTTACTCCTTCAGTTTTAGTACCGCCAGGGGAACTGCCTGCTCCAACTGACCAGTATAACACACCATCTTTAGTGCCTTCATGTTCATCTAATCTTAATCCCCAATAAGAGAATAAACCGCCATTATCTACTTTATATACTGCTCTGTCGCTTGCATCCTGATTATTGAAAATATATCTCTTATCAAGTTTACCATTTTTATAATATTCTAATATAGTACCATCTATATTGAATTTATATGAATAACTTCCATCTTCAGCATCATATACTTTTCCTCTTACTCTGTATACAAATTCAGGACCCGGATCAACATAGTCTAATTCAGCTGATACATTATTAATGCTATCTCTTACTTTAGCATAGCTTTCTAGTCCTGTGATTGTTATATCTCCGTATTTCAATGAAGTAGCACCAGTAACTTCTACATAATCATAAGTTTTTTCTGATGTTTTTCCGTCATAGAAATGATCTAATGTTATAGTAACTTGTTTTCCGTCTTCAGAGAATTTATATGTATAAAGAGTTAAACCAGATCTTATACCATAAGTTTTACCTTTGAACTGTTCTAATATATCTTCAGGTTTGATATCTGCCACATTTACATAATAGTAAGGAGAACGTCCTGCACTTTCCTTATCTGTATATCCTGCTATATCTCTTGTAGAGTCATGAACTTGAGGGAAAAATGCATTAGCATCTTTAGCCATTTCTTCCTGATATTCTCTATACAAAACCAATTCTAATTTATCCTCTGTTTCATTATATTTCATGAAACCTATAGGGTCGTATTCATAGAAAGGTCTTTTATCACCCCAAAGCTCTACCGCTTCAAATGCTGTAGGATAATATTGTCCCAATTTTGAGTCTGTTTTAGTTATTTTACCATAAGCAAATACTAATTTTGAATAAACATCAATTGCTATCAAATAGTTATTTAATGGAACAATAACAGCCTCACCTTTAAGTCTATAGAACAAAAATCTTCCCATTCTTTCTGACTGGTTATAAGTACTTTCTGGATCAACTAATGGATTTTTATAGTCATATCTATAGAATGTAGCCTTAGTAATTTCATAACCTTGGGCTTTATTTGCTCCGTCTTTAGCATTATATTTTTTCTCTGCTGTTAACGCATCTGAAACTGCCCATTGTGTACCGTCTTTAAAGAATGTATAAACTGGAACATTTTTTCCGTCAAAACTTGCACCGAATAAAAAGTCTAATATTTTATTACCGTCAAATCTATAATTAATATCATTCCATTCACCAACTTTAAATGGATCCTCTTCTTCAGGAATGTTTTCACTTCCTCCAACATCTACTTCTCCTGAAGGCGGATCTTGTTCATTTTCAGAAGCAGAATCTTTTTGATTATAATAATATCTTGGATTAAAGAAATGCCCCCCGCAAGACATCATAAAAACAGATATTATTAATAAAAATAATAAATAACTCTTTTTCATATCATTTCCTTAAATTTAAAAAATTATCCTTTAAATGCCAAACCTATAGTAAGTCCGAAATCTAATGAGTTTATATAATAAGATTTTAACTGTGTTGTAGGATCAAATGCAGGTCTATTCAATTGGCTTAAACCAGCATTCATTAAATTTAATAAACTATCAGGCATTGTTATATATTTAGGACTGTATATGTTAAATCTTGTATAAGCTCCTAATATTACTTCTACTCTGTCATTGATAGGCTGATTGTATTCTATCATAAATTTAATACTGAACATAACAGGGTTCATATTTTTAATCATAAAATCAGTAACTATTATTTCTCCGATTTCTGGAGACATTATCTCACTATTGTTACAATAAGCTAAATATTCAGGAGATAAGTCCGCTATTAATTTACCTCCGATATGAAGACCTAATGCTAATCTGCTGTTTAAGAAATAAGCTTTAGTACCTATACCAAAACTTATTACTGGAGCATAACTAACATTGATATACATATCAGCACTTACTCCGTCTATAGTATTTCCTGCAACCTGTCCTGCAAATCCATTACCTACACCTATAGAACCAAATAAACTCATACCGCTGAATTTAGCAGGGTCTAATCCGCCAAACCATCTTTGAGAACCAAACAAATAACCTAGTTCTGCTTCTCCGTCCATAGTGTAACCTACAGAACCTTTCATAAATGCTGCACCTATCTTATCCAAATCTTCCTGACTTATTGAAGGCATAGTTGCTGTTCCATTAAAGTTTGCCTTTAATGCCCAAATAAAACCTTCCTCAAATCCGTAAGCCGCTGAAAAGCTTGATAATAATAATAAATAGATTAATATTTTCTTCATAAGAATTTTCTCCCACTTTTTTAAAAATCGACAAAATATATAAAATGTTTATATGCAAATTGTAACTTCTTTTTACTTTAAGTAAATAGTATTTTATATAAATTTACGACAAATTTACTATTATGTTTATTTACATATGTAGAATTTTATACATTTTATACATATTTTCTAGACATTTTTTTCATTTTGTATTATTTTTTATAGACATTTATCAGATAATGTTTATTTTTATATAGTTAATTTATACTATTTTTAATGTAATTACATTTTTATATTATCTTTATATTCTTTGATTGTTTTATATGGGGTTTTTAATTGGAAGTTAACTATATTACTATACCAGTTAACATAATCGAATCTATTTACTTCAGCCATTATAGAATGTTTATCTTCATGAATATCATATTTTGGGAACATCATTGCAATAGTTTGAACAATGTAATAAGAGAACATATCTTTTATTGTTTCATAATCTGCATTAGACTGCAAAAAATGATAGGTACTAATTATAGCTATTGATTTACAAGGTCTGATTTTATTATTCTCAAGTACCAATCTATCTACAAAACCTCCATCAGCAATAGACTTGACACTCATGCCAACATAATTTGCTGTAAGAGGCATATTTACAATAATTATAGATGAATCTTTAAATTCATTAGCTATCATTCTCCAATATAAAGCAGTATAAATCATAAATCTATTGCCTACCAATAACTCTTTTCTAGTTTGTAAAGGTGTACTCCAAACATCAAGTATGCTTTCTACATAAGATGGTGCTATACTTTGAGCTATAGTGTATAAAGGAGTTCCATATTCGTATCCAAATAACCTTTTTATATTAAAACTCGTTTCGTTAGAAAGCGAATAAACTATATTTTTTTCTAATTCATTATAATCTATATTTTTTATATCTATAAAATTACTTTTGAATATATCTGCATTATTGACTATTATTTTTCTATTGGCTCTATAAAATGCCTCATCTGCAATACCATTCTTTAAATTATATTTAATATTATAACCTAAAATATCATAAGTAAGTTTGGACAAATCATCATCAAAAATATCTAAAAAATCTCTAGGCTTAAAAGCTGATATAGCATCATCTTCAATATAAGTTATGTTTACTTCATATTTTTTTTCTTTTTTTAAAGGTTCAGTACTTTCATGACATGATAATAAAAACAAAGATATCAAAATTATTATATTACTGAGGTATTTCACCGCTAACACCTGTAGCTTCTATTTTTTGGGTATCTATAAAATACTTTATTTCTCTGGCTCTTACAACACTATCTTTTTGTTTTAAATAAGGTTTTTCACCCCAAAGTCTTAAATATTTTTGCTTATCAAAATAAGTTGCCCAAGCACTTTGAGAATTCATATCTTTTCCTTCTACATATACATTACCATTAGCACGCAGTTTTTCTTCATCATTAAACATCTGCATAGTAACTGAAGTAATTTTTATACTTCTATCTTCAACATAGGCTTTAGGAGAACCTATTACTGTAGCAACTTTTGTGTCTGGGTCTAAATGAAGTAAATCCCCCTCTAAAGATAAACTCTCATCATAATCAATCATTACAACATCATTGTGAAATATTACATCTTTAAATTGCTCATCTTTTTTATATTCTATCCATTCTCCAAAGGCAATAATTCCTCTGTCTGGTATTCTTACAGAAGGGTCTTGATACATATATATATGTTCATTATCGATTTCATATTCTATATAACCGCCTTTAAGTATCATATTTTCTTCATAGAAAAAGGCTGTTACATTGCCATAAGCATATAAGGTACGAGTCTGATTATCTTTGCCGCCATATTCGTTTAAAAATAATCTATCTGCAACTATAATATTATAATTACTAACATTACTTTTCTTTTTATTAGTTTCCCCAGAATTAATATAATTATTTGTCTGAAGTACGTATATCTTACCTCTGCCCATAACATTAGCTGTTGAATTTTTGGCATTATATTCCAATATTTCACCCTCTAATTTATCAGAACCTTGATAAAGTCTAGGATTTCCTGTTAAAAGAGCCGTTTCTTTATCCATATCATATATTAAATTATCAGAATATCCATCAGTTTTCCTTTTACTTTCCCTATCAACATGAGTCAAATGAACATTACTTATAGCTTTTGCAATAGGAGTATTAAAGTCTCTTTCCATAAAAGAACTTCTTATTGTCATATTATTTGTAGGAGATTTCAATACTGGTTTATTTTTAACATAAGCATATCTTGTTTTTCCATTATAACTAGCATAACCGCCTGTTATTGTAGAACCATTTGTTTTACTTAAAAGTCTAACTCCGCCGCTGAATGTAGCTAATTCTGTTTCCTGATAAAAAGTCATAACATGACTTGTAATAACAGCAGATGTATCTTCTAATTTTGCATTACCTGTATATTGAAAAACTTTTGTTTTATTATTGAATGTAAATTTATCAGCACTTCTTCTTGATTGAGCAATTAAAGTTAATGCGAATATAAATAAAATTAATACAACTAAAAAAACTTTATTGATCTTCAGCAATAGGCACTCCTATAGCATCACCTTCATCAACTTCATTATATATCGTAATATGCTCTAAGCCCATATCCCCTTCCATACTGCTGCCTGTAAGCCAGCTTCCGTCTTCCTGTTCTACACGTATAGGAACTGGACTTTTAAATTTTTGTTTTTTATTATCCCATTGCAAATACTCTGTATAAAGAGTTGTATTATTCGAAGATTTTGCAACTACATTTGTATATATTTGAGCAAATAATGTTTCTTGATTTATAGTAACAAATTTACCTAAAATACTAGCAGCTATTGTGTGATTTGAGTCATAAGTATATGTTCTGCTGTCATAAAGTTCAACTATTTTCTTTTTATTATAAAATTTAGCATTAGTAGCATAAGAATCTAATTGTTTGAAATTTGTATCATAACTTTCCCGTCTGAATCCATAAAATTCCATATCTGGCGGAGGTACAAAATCATCTTTTGCTTCAAATTCTTTTCCAAGTTCTTTAAAATTAGTACATGAAATAAAGAATATACATAACAAAAAAGATATTAATATATTAAAATTGTTTAATAATCTCATTATAAATACCTTTAGCCTTTAAAATCATATCGACAGCAACTCTAAAAGCTCCATATCCGCCTTTCTTACTTACTATTATATCGGCAGCCTTTCTAGCCTCATCAGTTGAATCTTTAGGAGTAAAAGAAACCCCAACATATTTCATAACTTTTAAATCTATTAAATCGTCGCCAATATATGCCACTTCTTCTTTATTTAAACCATATTTCTCTATCAAAGTCAAAATAACAGGCATTTTATTTTCTTCGCCAAGTATTAAATCTTCAAAACCATGTTTTTTAAATTTATCGAATCTAGTCTTTATAGCATTAGAATTGCTTCCAGATATAACAGCAATTTTAATACCAGACTTTAAAGCCATTACAACCCCCATTCCATCTTGGGTATGAAAAAATTTACTTTCGACACCATTATCATCGAATATTAATCTTCCATCGGTCATAACACCATCTATATCAGAAACAAATAATTTTATTTTTTTAAGCTTATTGATATTGAATAAATATGAAATAGAATCATTGATACTCATTTTCAGAATCTTTAATTAGGATAACTCTTTGGGGCTTACAGGACTCGAACCTGCCCACCCGGTTTAGGAAACCAGTGCTCTATCCTGATGAGCTAAAGCCCCTTATAAAAAGAAGCTAATAACAAATCGGAGAGTGTGGGACTCGAACCCACATGGGTGTTAGCCCGGCGGTTTTCAAGACCGCTGCTCTACCAATTGAACGAACTCTCCAAACGAATATGTTGAATATTATAACATATAAAAAATTTATTTCAAGTTTTTTTTTAATATTTTAACTATTTTTAAAAAAAGCACGCCTAAAATAAAGTCCATGTGCTGGTGCTGTAACGAATGCTTTTGCTCTATCTTCACTTTTTAATATATCTTCTATAAAATTAGTAGGCATTTTCTTTTTTTGCCCCTCTACTAAAGTACCTACTATAATTCTAACCATATTATGTAAAAAAGCATTGCCTCTTATTATAAAATATATAGTATCTCCTTTTCGTATAGCTTTAACTCTCTCTAAATATCTAAATTTAGAATCATTTTCATCTTCTGTAGAACAAAAAGAAGTAAAATTATGCTCTCCTATTAAATATTTAGCATATTCATTTATTAAATTCTCATCTATAACATTCTTTCTGTAAAACCAACTGTAACGCTCATAAAAAGGAAATGAAGTAGAACTATTTTGAACAATATACAAATATTCCCTGAATGTAGCTGAAGCTCTTGCATTGAAATCATCTTCCATTTCTTCAGCCTTTATTATTCTTATATCTCTATCTAAATAAGAATTCAAAGCTATATGAACTTTATTAATAGGAACAAGCATTTTTGGAACTCTAAAATTAGCAACTTGTCCTAATGCATGAACTCCCGCATCGGTTCTTCCGCAGCCATATATAGTAATTTTTTCGCCATATACTTTCTGTACAGCTCTATATATCTCACCCTGAACTGTTCTTAAATTCGGCTGTATTTGCCAGCCATAAAAATCTGTACCATCATATTGTATTGTTATTTTTATATTATTCATAATGCACCAAAAAACAAAAAGCCCATATAAAATTATATAGGCTTTTATTTAATATTTTAAATTTATTTATTATAGACCAGCTGGTATTAATACTCCAAGTTCCTGAGCAGCATTAGTATTTATGCTTAATACAGGATTTTTCATATACTCTATAGGCATATTAGCTGGAGAAGACTGACCGCTTAATATTTTTACTGCTTGTCCTGCTGTTAATCTTCCAAGCTCATAATAATCAATACCATAAGTAGCTAATCCGCCAGCATCTAACATAGCTGCTTCACCGCATATTACTGGTATTTTTGCTGGACTAGAAATAGCTATAACATTAGCCATACCAGCAGAAACCATATTATCTGTTGGCACATATATAACATCAACTTTACCAACCAAACTTTGTACAACTTGCTGTATATCATTTGGATTTGTTATTGTAGCATCTACATATAATAAACCCATTTCATCTGCTTTTTTCTTAGCTATATCTATTTGGAATTTAGAATTTGCTTCGCTTGAACTATATAAAAAAGCTACTTTTTTAGCTGAAGGTAGAAGTTTTCTTAATAACTCCATTTGTTCTTCAACTGGAGTTAAGTCAGATGTTCCTGTTACATTACCTCCAGGAAAACTATTATCTGCTACCAATTTAGAATCTGCAGGGTCAGTAACTGCTGTAATTAATACTGGTATATCTTTTGCCAAATTTGCAACTGCTTGTGCTGCTGGTGTTGCTATAGCAAGTATTAAATCCACTCTATCATTAACAAATTTTTGTGCTATTGTAACACAATTAGCTTGATCTCCCTGAGCATTTTGATAATCAATATCTATATTTTCTCCTTTTATATAACCTGCCTCAGCTAAACCATCTATAAAACCTTTATTAGCTTGGTCTAATGCTGAGTGTTCAACTAATTGTAATACACCTATTTTTAATACTTTATCTGTATCTGATGCTGCTGTATCTGTTGCTGTTTTGCTGTTTTCTGTATTTTTATTAGAACATGATACAATAAGCAACATTACAATAAAAAAAGAAATTAATAATTTTTTCATTATTATATATTCTCCTTAAAATTAGAAAAATTACTACTTCTAGTATAATATAATATAGCTATAATAAAGTCAAATAAAATTTACAAATATATATTTACCATTTATTGAAAATAATACATTTTATGATATCATCATTAATCATATTTTATCATTACGGGGCATTAAATTGATTAGACATTCAAGACCAACTATAAGAAAAAAAGATTTAGAATCAGCTTTAAGAGTTATGATTAGCGATAATTTAGCTACTGGAGATGTTATACAAGAATTTGAAAGAACTTTTGCTAATTATTTTGGAAAAGGTTTTACAGCTATATTCGTTAATAGCGGAACTGCTGCATTAGAGCTTATATTAAGACATTTAAAAGTTGGCGAAGGAGATGAAGTTATAATGTCATCGTTCTTAAATGCTTCTCCTCTTCAAGTAGTTACAAGTTTAAAAGCTACACCTGTTTTGATAGATATAGATGAAGATAGTTTCCAAATTTCTATGGATAATGTTATAGAAGCTATTAATGAAAAAACTAAAGCTATTATAGTTTCACATATGTTTGGAAATTGTGCTTTAATTGATGAACTTGTAGATATTAAAGTACCTGTTATAGAAGATGCATCTCATAGTTTAGGAGGAAAGTATAGGGATACTTTGCTTGGAAGTTTTGGAGATTTTGCATATTTTTCTCTTTCTGCAACTAGAATGATTACTTCAGGCGGTGCAGGCGGAATGATACTTACAAAGAAAAAAGGTATGGATTCTATAAGAGATATAATTCATTATGATAAAAAAGAAAATTTCATAAAAAGATTCAATTATTGTGCTACAGACTTACAAGCTTCAATAGGTATAGAAGAATTAAAACATCTTGAAAGAATGGTTGAAGTAAGAGCTGATATTGCCTCATTTTATGACAATGCAATATTAGAAAGTAATTTAATGAAATTATCAACTCATGACAGTGAAAGCCCTTCATATTATAGATATGTATGTATGCTTAATGGTAATATGAATGTATATGATGTAATAAAAATGTTTGAACGTCATAATGTAGAGGTGGCTAGACCAATATTCAAACCATTACATCAATATTTAAATTTGCCTAATGAAAATTACCCTAATACAGAAAATGCATATTTAAAAAGTATATCATTACCAATATATCCTACATTACAAAAAAATGAAGCTGAACTTATTTGCAAATTGATAAAACAAATTAGATAATCAGAATATTCTGTAAGTAAGCATTGCATTCATATCAAAATACAATCTTGCGGAATATTGAGGATGTGATATATACTGCCCTATTCTTAAATTTACTTCTGTATATATCCTATTTAAAAACTCATATTGGAAATGAGCATAAGCTCCTATAGAATGCCATAATTGTTTAGTATTATTCATATATGCCAACATATAATTAATACCAACTGTTAAAGGAAGCAAATCAAAAAGAACCATTGTATCAAGTTTATAAGATATATCATTCTGATCTCTAATCAAAAGCAAATCATAATCTAAATGGTATTTTCCATGCATATTATACACATATTTAAAAGCAAGTCCTGCCTGCAATGTTATTCCTCTGCCTTCAAATAAAGATTTCAAAAAACTTACCTTAAATGTTGGCATTACTTCTGCCTCAAAAGATAAATTTGAAGTTTTCGGAGCTTTTTCTATCCAATTAGTACCATAAGTTACACTATCAAAATTAGCAAATCCTCTTTTGGCATAAGATAGGTAATAATTAAGCATAGAAATTTTGGCATCTATATTAAAATACTCTGAAATAGAACTATTAACAAATATTGTAAGCCTATTCATTTCAGCACTAATATGGTCGCTTATTCCAACATCGGTTTTTATACCTTCCCAAATATATCCAGGAAATACATCTGATATAAACCTGTAAAAAAGTAATATTCTTCCGCCTCCGTCTAAATAAGGGCTGAAACGTCCGTTCAAATCCACACCTATATAAAGACCAGCCTGCATATTAGTCTGAGCAGAAAGAGGTTTAAATATTACAAAAATATATATTAAAAAAACAATCAAAAATTTTATTAATTTCATTTAAAAACATTCAATATTATAATTTTTATATAAGGATATATTATACCATTTTATAAAAATATGTACATTCTTTTTATTAAGAGAATTTACTAATAAATAAAAAGGCCTTTCAAAAGAAAGGCCTTTTTTAATAATCTATAAAAAATTTATTAATTTTTAACTGGAGTTACAATAGTATCCTCAAAATCATTATCGCTGTATGTTTCATCGTCATCATCATTATCATCTGAATAAGCTTCTTCATCACTCATCAAAAGAGAGCCTTCTTCTTCGTCTTCTTCTACTTTTTTAGATTTTTTCTTTGATACTGGGGCTTCAGCATTTTCATCATCATTGCTGATTTCTTTTGCTGCATCTTTAGCACCGCCGTTTTTCTGCTCCTCTAAATATTCAGCCAATTTTTCTTTAACTTTATCAACACCGCCCATATTCAATGTTTCTCTAATTTGTATTTCAAGTTCCATACGCATTTTAGGATCAGATGCTAAAAGTTCCCTAACCTTTTCCTTACCTTGTGCAATCTGCTCACCATTATAATAAAACCAAGCACCGCTTCTTGTAATGATTTTTGCTTCCATAGCTAAATCTATTAAAAGACCTTCTGATGATATACCTTTACCGAATATTATTTCCAAATTAACTACTTTAAATGGAGATGATAATTTATTTTTAACAACTTTTATTTTAACTTTATGTCCTATAGTATCATCGCCTTTTTTTATCCATTCAGTTCTTCTTATATCAAGTCTTACAGAAGAATAGAATTTCAAAGCCTTACCGCCTGTAGTAGTTTCTGTAGGGCCAGCACCATAACCAGTAGTAGCAATATTTTGTCTTAATTGGTTAATAAATATTACTGCTGTATTAGTATTGCTTATTATAGCAGTAAGTTTTCTTAACGCATGGCTCATTAATCTAGCCTGTAAAGCTATATGAGCATCGCCTATATCACCTGCAAGTTCGGCCTTAGAAACAAGTGCAGCAACAGAGTCTACAACAACAATATCAAAAGCTGTAGAAGACACAACTTTCTCTAATATTTCCAAAGCTTCCTCACCACTGTTTGGCTGAGAAATATATAAATTATCAATATCTACACCCAAAGCACTAGCATATACTGGGTCAAGAGCATGTTCAGCATCTATAAAAGCAGCATAACCTCCAGCCTTTTGTGCCTCTGCTATAACATGAAGAGTAAGAGTAGTTTTACCAGAAGCTTCATGTCCGTAAATCTCTATAATTCTTCCTCTTGGTATTCCTCCAACACCTAAAGCATGGTCAAGAGTTAATGCTCCTGTAGAAATAACATCAACATTAACTGTTTTATTGCTTCCAAGTCTCATAAAAGAGCCTTGTCCGTATTTTTTATTTATCTGATCTGTAATAGCCTCAATAGCTTCAGCTTTACCGTCTTTTTTTACTTCAGCAGTTTCTTTCTTTTTAGTAGCCATATTTTAAAATTCTCCTAAAAACAATATAATAATACATTGTATAAAAATACATTGTTTTTGTCAAGATATTAACAAGTAAAAATATAAAAAAATAATTAAAAAGGGATTTATAAAAGGAATTAATAAAAAAAGCCCCTTATAACAGGAGAACTAGCACCCAGTTGGGTTGACTTACCGTTGCTTCCTTCCGAACCTGGCGGATTCATCATCAACTGCCGTAGAACCCCGTTATAAGAGATGTAAAACAAAAAAAACATATATACGGAGAGAGTGGGATTCGAACCCACGGTACTGTTACGTACACACGACTTCCAATCGTGCTCCTTCAACCAGCTCGGACATCTCTCCTAGTATTAAGTTAAGCGTGCCTGAGAAGATTTGAACTTCCAACCTTCAGAACCGCAATCTGATGCTCTATCCAATTGAGCTACAGGCACTTAAGCATTTTAGTTTATAAATTATAACATAGTTAATATTTTTTTGCAAATATTAATTATTATAAATATCGATTTATTTAATCAAATACTCCCTGTCCAACTTTTAAACCTAATTGTACACCTAAATCAAATGATGATAAGTTTCTGCTGTCAACCATAACTTTTTCAGCACCTCTCAAATCTATACCAAAATCTGTTCCAACATAAGCTCCAACTAAAAGTGCTACATCTTCATGAACATAGAAAGAATAGTCAAAAGTTAATTTCACATAAGTAATAACACTATTTTTCATAATATCATCTATTTTTGAAACACCATAATAGCCATAAGTTTTTGTGCTAGTATTATTTTCAACAATTTCTGTTGAATGTGTTAAATATAAAGGTATTTTTACACCTAAACCTAAACCAAAAGCAAAATTTTTATAATGGAACTTAGGAAGTATACCTACAGAAAAATTCTCAAAAGTATAATATTCTTTTGATTTAACTTTTACACCATTTTGATCATAAGTACTGCCTAATCCAAAAGAATCATGAGCATATCCTAAATCAGCTAATAAACTTATTCCTATATCACCATCTGATACCAAATATCCTGCCTGTATATTTACTCCGGCATCAAAACCAACTGTACCGCTGCTTTTTCTATAATTATTTATATAATCTGCTGTAGCATCTTTTGAAAAATTAACATCATAGAAACCAAAACTAGCTCCTATTGGTATCATTAAACCAAATTGCCATCCGCTTTCAGCAAAAGAAAGTTTAGCAAATACTAACATAACAGATAAAATAATTATGGTAATTTTCTTCATAATACACTCCTTATTTTATTTAATTCATATCTATTTTTTTAGCCTCATGCCATAATTTATCCAAATCATAATATTCTCTGCCTTCTTCAGTAAATATATGAACTACTAAAAATCCATAATCTGTTAAATACCAAAGAGACTCAGGATCATTATCATTTTCGGCATAAGGTACTACACCATCTTCTTTTAATTCTTTATAAACTGCATTTGATCCTGCTTTCATTTGAGGCGAAGAAGAAGCTGTTGCTAATATAAAATAATCTGATAATGTTGTTACTCCGTCTAAATCCAATATAACAATATTTTCAAGCTTCTTATCATCTAAGGCTTTAGCTGCTTTTAAAGTTAATTCTTTAGCTTTTTCTCTATCTATAAATTTTCTCTTTTTAGTATTTGATTGATTTTCATTAATATTTTCTTCATTATTGTGTAATTTCATAATAGTCATTCCCCAAAATTAATACTGCATTATTTAATACTCTTCTGTCTGTTTTGGCATATACACGGCTTACCCGGCCTTCATTAGCCACCATAAATGCCTTTTCTATTTGACCGTCTCTAATAAGTACAACACTTTCATTCAAATTTGTAATAAAGTTTCCATATTCGCCAGCCGCAAAACCTCTGTAACGCATTCTAATATTTATTCTGTCAGCAAGCCCAGCAACTGTTGTAGCATTTAATACACTCAAACTAACATCTTCATTATTTAATTCACTTTTCTGTGTTTTAAGCTCAACATACAAAGTTAAATCATTCATCTGTTTTTTGAATGCACTTCCTTCAAATATAGGTGTTAAAATTCCATTATCATCAACTCTTGCATCTATATTTTCTATAACCAATGTTCTTTCATTGCTGTTTGCTAGTATATCTAAAAATGCTTTTACATCTGGAGGTCTTAAATTACTTTTTATTTTAGAAGCTATAACTTTTCTCATATCTTTAGAATGAATAATATTTCTAAGCTGAGGACTTTGTATTAAACCTATTGCAGAATTTATAATTACATCTTCAAGTCTGTACAAGGTCTCTATATCTTCATATCCATTCATTGTCAAATAATGCAGATATGATATTACTTTATTGCTTGTAAATAACCACTCGCCTATTCCAAATGAAAGTTCGTATCCTTTCTCCTCGTCTTTAAATTCGATAGGTTCCTCTACATACATCTTGATTCCGCCTATCAAATCTATAATATCAGAAATTTGATTATTATCAATAGCAATTCTATAAGTTATTTTTTTATCAACAGAATTTTCTATAGCCTTAAAAACTGCATTTTCTCCTCCGCTTTTATACAGCATATCTAAAGGTACAGGCGGAGAATCAACATTTTCCCATAAAGCTATATTTCTAGGAAGACCTATTAATCCTATTCTATTATGTAAGCTGGATATGATGCCGACATAGGAACCGTAAATCTCTTTATCATCATCTATAAACAAAACAGCAAAATATAAAGGCTCATCATTTTTTTTAGCTATATTTAATTTACTAACAAAGAAATAGTAAAATATAAAACCTATAATAAATGCTATAAGAATGCCTGAAAAAAGAACCAGCATAGTAGCTTTTTTATTAGCCTGACTTATGGTCCTAAGAGCTTTCTCATCATTTATATTTTTTTTATTATAATTTGTCATCTATATATAATATATTATGTTAATTAAGTTGTCAAACATATTTAAATATCAAAAGATAAATCATATAATATTTTTTATGTTAACTATTGAAATTGTTAGAGTATTATAATATACTATAAACTAGAGGTAATTTATTAATTATGAATTTTTTTAGAAAAATATTTTTTATTTTTGGAATACTTTTATCATTAATATCTATAAATGCTTTAATGTCATATCGTAGTCCAAAAAAAGATAAAGAAATAACTAAAGATTATTGATATATGTTTAAATATAAAATTGTATTATTTATTATACTTTTCTATAGTATAAATCTTTTTTCTATTACAATAACTATGCTGCCTTTTTCCACAACTAATGAAGCTTGGATAAGCGAATATAATGTTGATGATGGAATGCCAAGAGTTTTACAAGACTCATTAATTAATACAAAAATGTTCAATGTTACTGATTATGACTTATTAATATCATATTTTAGTTCTTATGACATTGTACTTTCATATAAAACAATGCAGACAAATTTGCAATTGGCTTCTGAATTTATAAAAGAAACTTTTAATTCAGATTATATGATAACTGGTGAAATTTTAGATTTTACTCTAAAAAAAGGCAGGAAAGATACTGCAAATGTAAAATTTAAAGTAGATTTAATTGATATAAATACTTTAAGAGTAGTAAAGTCATTTACAGATAATGGAACTTACACGCTTCCTGGTAATAGTGAGGTATATTCTTCTGAAGATGCTTTATTTACAGAAACTGCTTTAGGAAGAGCTTCAGCTGTTGCATTTAATAAAATTGCTAATAATATATCAAAATTTTTAGGAAATCCGCCTCTAATAGGTTTAGTCACAAGAATAGAAGAAAATAAAATATATATAAATCTTGGTAAAAAAAATAACATAGTTAAAGGTGCTGAATTTAATATTTATAAAGTAGATAAAATATTAGATATGCCGGAAAATCAAATAACTGTATCATCTAATTTCAGTAATATACCAAAAATTCCAAATACAATAACAACTAATAATAGAGGATATATGGCAGTCAGAAGTAATGAAAAAGGTGATGTATGGTATACAAGTGAAATGCTATATAAATACAGATATTATAAAAATGTTGAAACTCTAGTAGGTACAGCTAAGGTTATAGAAATATATGATAATTTTGCTGTATTAGAAAATAAAAATCAAAATAAAATAGAACCAATGATGTTAGTGAAAATAAAAAATTAGGAGTCAATAAATGATATCTAAACAAAATGTAATATATAATGAAATTGATAAAGAAGATTATTATATTTATATTGATCAAAAAACAAGTAAAGGAATATTTACGCCTTATTATAAAGGAAGCTGTAATAGTTTTTTGTATGATTTTAAATTAGATATATGCAGAACATTTCATAAAAATGCTAGATCATATTCTATTATAGATTTATCATTAGACGGTACAAAAGTAATGACAATATCTGTTACAAGTAATGACAGTCAAAATAATGTATTTAAAATAATAGAAATTGGTACAAATAAAATATTACTTGAAATAGATAATCTATATGTATATGAAGCTAATTTTACTGCTAACCCAAGATATATCATTATGAGAGCTAGAGATATAAACATTATGAAAGTATTTATCTATGATATAGAAGCAAAAAAAGTAGTACATACTTTAAAAGAGAATATTTTTATAAGAAGCGGTTGTTTTGATGAAAAAAGAATAGTATTTACATATCCTTCAATTACAGAAAATAAAGTAATTAACCATATTAATTTTAATACATTAACTGAAACTAAAGAATTTATAGGGTATTCTGATATAAAAATTTCAAAAATTTTCCATGCTAATGCTGAAGAATTATTATTATTAGATCATGAAACGTCTATATCACTATACAGCAATGGAACAAAAATAATATGGAAAATACAATTTTTATCATTTTTGAATCATTACAGCGGAGGATTTTTCTATCTTAAAGAGGACAATAAAATATATTTAGATACTCCAGCTATAATTCAAGAGAAATTATCAAATAGTCAAATTGATGCTATGGTTTTATATAGAATAGATTCATATAGCGGAAATATAGAATCTATTCAATTACCTGCAAAAATTAAATACAAAAAATTTACACATATGTTTGATTATAGGTTAATAGATACAACTGGAAATATTTTTGATATAAAGGATAGAACAGCTTATTCTTTCCCTTTAAAAATACATAGATAAAGAATAAAATTATGAAAAAAAATATTTTAATAATTATAATAACAATAATAAGTCTTATATCTTGTGATAAAGAAGATGACGAAAAGATATATTCTGTTTGTGAGGGCAGTACTAATACAAAAAAAGAATTATCTGCAAAAGAATATCATGTGTTAATAAATAAAGGTACAGAATCACCTTTTTCAGGGGCACTACTAGATATAAAAGAAGATGGTGTATATGTATGTAAAATATGTTCTACACCATTATTTCATTCGGAAGCAAAATTTGATTCAGGAACCGGATGGCCTAGTTTTGATGATGCTATAAAAGAAAATATAAAATTAGTAAAAGATGGACATAGAATAGAAGTAATATGTGCTAATTGCGGCGGACATATGGGACATGTATTTTATAATGAAGGATTTACAGAAAAAGAAACCAGATATTGTATTAATTCAGTCTCTTTAAATTTTGTAAAAAAATTCACTAATGAAAATGATGCAAATAAATAATTAAATTAGGTAATAAAGAATAATCAAAAATACGGAGTTCAAATATATGATAAAAAAAATTACAATAGCAGTACTGTCTTTATTATCAATAATATCTTGTTCTGAAAAACTCAATAGTCAAAATATTAATAATAAGGACGATAAAATGGAGCAAAATACAGCTATGCCAGAAAATATAAAATATGCCTATTTTTCATCAGGCTGTTTTTGGGGAACAGAGTATTGGTTTGAAAAATCTAAAGGCGTTATTTCAGTTGTAAGCGGATATGCTGGAGGACATAAAATAAACCCTACATATTATGAAGTATGTACTGGTCTTACTGGTCATTTAGAAACAGTTAGAGTAGCTTATGATCCTGAAAAAACTACTTATGAAGAATTAGTAAAACTATTCTTTGAAACTCATGATTTCACTCAAAAAAACGGTCAAGGTCCTGATATAGGTTCTCAATATTTATCTGCCATTTTCTATCAAACTCAAGAAGAAAAAGAAATAGCAGAAAAATATGTTAGTATGTTAAGAGATAGAAATTACGATGTGGCAACAACAATAAGAGAATATAAGAATTTTTATGAAGCTGAAGATTATCATCAAGATTATTATGCTAAAAAAGGTTCTATGCCTTATTGTCATTTCTATACAAAACTATTTTAATTTAATTAGAATTTTATATTCATAAAAAATAAAAGAGGTTTAAAAGTATAAAACTTATAAGCCTCTTTTTTTATTTGATTATTTAAGATTTACTTTTAAACGTTATAATTACAACTTCCGGATAAGCAAATAATCTTAAAGGAAATAAAACAGCTCCTATTCCAGAAGTAACATACACTTTCATATTGCCATAATTCATAAGTCCGTAAATTGCAGCAAACAAAGGATATTCTCTATTTTTATTTAAACCTTCCCATACCCACATAGGAAGAAAACTTATTTGAAGTCCATGAGTATGTCCTGAGAAAAAGAAATCTATAGACTTAGAATATCCGCCGTCTTTAGCTCTCTTTAAAGGTATATTAGGTTCATGAGATAAAAGTATATGGAAATATTCCGGTTTAACATTGCTAACTGCAATATCAAACCTAACATTATCAGTTAAAAAATCACCTACCCCGCCTATAGATATATATTCATTGCTTTCATTAGTGATATATAAAAGTTTATTATCCATAACCTTAAAACCATTAAAATATAAAGCATTAGAAACATCTTTTGTGCTTTCCCAATTATCATGATTTCCTAAAACTGCATACTTACCATACTTAGCTTCTAATCCTTTTATTCCATTATTAAATTTATCTGTATTTCCTTTATCATAATGACTAAATTTATGAGGTGCACTATATATATAATCTCCTCCAAATAATATCATATCTGGTTTTTCATTCATTATCATAGATGACATTTTTTTAATCTGACTTTCAGGTATATAAAGTCCTGCATGCATATCAGCTGCCACAGCAACTTTCATATTATCAAAACTTTTAGGCAAATCTTCAAATTCTAAAGTTATATATCTTACTCTTATAGAATGTGCAGTTATATACATATATAAATTAAAAAATACAAAAAATATAACAACTGCTAAAAATATTATTTTATTCCTTTTAGATATCTTTTGCAAAAATTTCATTCTCAAATCCTTAAAATTATTCAGCATTACAATTAGTTATCAAAACAGACAATACAGAAGACAATGCTACTATTATCATCACAAACAATAAGAAACTAAAAATAAAAGGCCAAAATATTATTATTAATATAGCCGAAATTATAATTGATGATAACAAACATATTATAAATGATGAGTTAACAAGTTTTCTATCAGATATATGTGAAAACTTTAATAATCTTCTATAAAAAATTGATAATAAAGATGATATTAATAGCGCCAATGATAATGCTAAAATTACTATAAATACAAAAATAATATTTTTTAATGAATAATTATAATTTGTATAATATTCTTCATTAAAATTGATAATATTCAAATTATAATTTTCTACAAAAGAACTATTATTTAAATATGAATAAATATCTTTATTATCAGAAAACACTAATATACTTTCATTATATGGAGACTTATCACCTTCTTTTAAATAGATGAAATTAGACATTGAAGTAATATCTCCTATAATATCATAATTTTTATCTTTGAAATCATATATTCCGCTTACATAAAAATAAGAAGTTTCAAGCCAACCTCTTGAAGCCTTAGCAATCAATGATAATGCATCACCTACTTTAATATTTAAATAAGCTGCCAAATCTTTACCTATAAGAATTTCTTTTTTTGGAGTTTCAAACATTTCACCTTCAACTATTATATTAGAAACTACCATACCATTTTCTAATATATTTTTTTCATAAGTATAAACTCTTGATCCTATACTTCCAGTTCTTATTACAACACCTACAGGAAAAGTTAATACTCTTTCAACATCGGCATATTGATCATAAGATTCAATATCTTTATACAAAATATTAATTAAATTATCATTGCTTGATGATAAAGATCCATTAAACAAAAATGTATTTTCTGATGTATTATTCTTAACTATTCTAACAATATTTTCTACATTATCATTATTAGCTTCTTTGTTTATAAAGCCAAAAAAAGATGAATATAATACTAAAGTAATAACCACATAAGTAAATACTATACCGCACATCATAAGTATATTTTTATTTCTAATAGGCTTTAATTCTTCTTCTCCACCCTCTATGAACATCCATTCTAAAATAGAATATTTAATATTAGCTAATATAACAGTTAATAAATTTATAACCAAAATTATAATATAAAGAAAATTAAATGTAACTTCTAATTTTAATAAAAACTTTGTAATTAAAATATCTATAACAAATGATATTAAAAATCCAATAAAAGAAAATAATAATTTAGATTTAATAAATTGCTTATAATTAGAAATATTATAAGAGTTTATAAACATGTAAATAGAAAATAATACAAATAAGTACGTCAAAATTATATATATATGAATCTTTTTATTATTTTTATTTGCATTATAATCCTCACCTATAATATCCTCCTTTGAATATATCCTAAAATCATCTCCAAATATATTTTTTATATCATTATCATAAAATAATAAATCTTCTTCGCTTATATTTTGTTTAATATACATTTCTGTAGCACAATTCTCTAAGCCTACAAAAGAATTCAAATTATCAATATCTATTAAAGCATAATTATAATCTAATTTTTCAGACACTTCTATAATAGTATATTCTTCTGCATTATAATGTCCTGTTTTTGTAATAGCCTTTAATATTATTGTATCATTAGTGTTAACATCTAAAACAGAAGCTATCGATTTACTTATTATTATAGAATTATTTGCATCAAAATTATCTAATGTGGAATCTTTTAAAATATTAAAAACTTCTTCATCATTTTTTATATCAATACCATTTATAACTATTTCTTCCTCACCCAAATGTGATATTAAACTAGCTCTGTATTTTAATCTTGATGTAATATATTTTGATTTCAATAATTCTTTTGTCTTTTGTTCTTTTTCTTTATAGCCATCTATATAATATCCATCTAATGCATAATCTCTTAAATCTTTATAATTAATGTTCATTATATTAATAGTACTTAATGATGTATTAGGATCACTATTATTGAAATAATTCATGATTAATAATGCAATTAAGGTTACAACAAACGATATAATACAAACTAATATATTACTTTTTTTCATAAACTCACTATACCCTGAAATTATATATTTTGTTATGATTATATGTTAATAAGTATTTTTGTAAATACTAAATATTATTTTTTGATATATACTGAAAATTTTTAAGTTTGTCAATTTTTTCTTGTTCTTTTTCCCGCCGCACGCCTACCTAAAGGTACTCCCTTCGGTCGCAGGCGGACAGCGTCAAAGAACCTATATCCTCGATAAACTTGGATACGCTACGCGAAAGTGCAAGTATAAAATTAGTACTAAATCATACTAAAATTGTTTTACATGTAATATAGGTTATTAATTTAAGCTAAAATATAGTCCTTCGCGAAGCGTATCCGAGCTTGTTGAGGATATAAGCTTCTTTGTGCCACCACCAAGTAGGTGCCTAATCGGCAAAAGAAGTGGGGTGTTACGAAGTACGCAGAGCGGTGGGCAAAGCCCTGCAGATATTTAAAATTCAAAAAAACTATTTATGACAAAATATAGTTGTTTAGGTATATATGATTTTTATTGATAGAAATATTATAAAATATTAATGCAAATAAAAAATGCCGGATATAAAATTAATTATCTCCGACATTTTTCAATTATATGATTATAAATTAGAACAATGAAGTAGTTCTATTAGTATCAAAGCCTATAATTTTTGTTACTATTAAATATGTAGCTGTAGTTCCTTCTTCCATACCAGGTCTTTCCTCTAAATAACCTTCAACTTTCAAGTTAACTTTAGTAGGTTCAGCGAAATTAAAGCTAGTAAATTCTCTTTCAAGATTTAAATATTCGCCTTCTGTAGCAACTTGGAAATTACTTGAAGTAGCATAATCTGTAAATACTGCAGAATCAGCAAAATATACAAAATCTCCTTCAAAAGTTTTTGAAGTCTGCTTTCCATCAGTTGCTGCTGCATTTTTAGCATCATCAGTTTTCTGACCGCCGCAAGAAATCAACAATACAAATGCAATTAGTAGTAAATAGACCTTTTTCATTTTTTATCCTTTTTATATATTATTATTGTACAAATTGTAGTACGAAATATAAAACAATAATAAAAAAAATAGTAATAATTTTTTGTAAAAAAAATTTATAATTTAACAAAAAAAGGAATACTTACAACTAAGTATTCCTTAAAAAATCATATTTTTATAAAAATATTAAACTACACTAATTTTTTATTTGATGAAAAATTATATCTCTAATATTAAATATATTTAAGAATAATATTATCATTCTATCAATACCTATGATAAATATATTTCAAATATAAAATAATAACACATAATTTATTCTTTGCTTTTAACTATTCATAAAAAACATTCAACTAAAAATAAACAAAACTTAATTATTTATAAATGTTTAAAAAACAGTTTATTATTTGCTATTAGTTAACATTTTAAGACGGCTATCCGTATTAAAAATACAATGTTCACAAGGACCATGCTTAACCGTATCTGAATATAAATATTTTCTCATATTCACAAATTTTTCACTGGTAAATATTTCAAATAAATTATTATCATGAATATCACCGAGTATATAAGGCTTATGTATTTCTAAATCGCTTCTCATATTACAGCAAGGCATTACTAAACCATTATAATCTATATATAAATCAGTAATAGGAAAAAAACAGCCATAATCTCTAATATTTTCTTTTCTAATATGAGAGCTATTAATACTTCCGCCTCTGTCACTTCCTATTTCTTCAAAATTTCTTGCTTTATAAATAAAATATAAATCATAATAATCAAATTTTATCGTATATTCTTTGTTATTATAAAAAAGTATATTATATTCTAAACCCAATTTTTTAGCTCTTTTCTCCATAGCTGGTTTTATTATATTCTCTACATCAAATTGATTATTTTCTTTAGAATAGTAAGACATTATGATGGTATTTATCCCTGCTTTTCTCAATTCATATAAATAATCTCTATTTAAATAATCTCCATTAGTAAAAATTTGTAAATCAGCATAAGGTAAAGCTTCCCTAGCTTGCTTTACTCTCTTTAAAATAAGTTCTCTATTAGCAAGAGGCTCATTAAATCTATGAAAACTAACCTTATTAGAATAATTAATTTCTTTTAAATCATTAATGATTTTTAAATATAATTCTTCTTCAAGCTCTATATTATTTGTATGCCTATCTACTATTGAATTAGGACAAAACCAACATGTTCTGTTACAATATGAAGCAATCTCTATTTCTATCAAATAAAGATTTTTTTCTAATATTTCTTTTTGTTTATTTAAATCTTTTTCAATACTAAAAAGTTCTACTGTTCTATTAAGAACAATAGCTGGTAAATTATTTATTATCTTTTTGTTATTTTCTATAGTTTTATTTTTATCCTCTATAGCTTTGTTTTTATCAGATATGATTTTATCTTTATCTTCTATAGTTTTGTTTTTATCAGATATGATTTTATTTTTATCCTCTATAACTCTTTTTCTATCTTCTATAACTCGATTTTTATCTTCTATAACTCTTTTTCTATCTTCTATAGCTCTGTTTTTATCTTCTATAGCTCTGTTTTTATCTTCTATAGCTCGATTTTTATCTTCTATAACTCTTTTTCTATCTTCTATAGCTCTGTTTTTATCCTCTATAACTCGATTTTTATCAGATATTATCTTATCTTTGTTTTCTATTGCTTTATTCTTATCAGATATGATTTTATCTTTATCTTCTATAACTTTGTTTTTATCAGATATAATTTTATCTTTGTTTTCTATAATCTTATTAATTGATTCTTTTAATTCATTTCTTAAAAAATCTCTTTTTTTTCTAAAAGGTATCCACCATAATATTTTATTGATTATTTCATCTATATTGTTCATAATATATCCTTAATAAATATTTTGCAATAAAAAAACCTATACTGCTTTTTTATTATGCAGCATAGGTTGTAATTTTTAAGTTTATGTATTATTATAGAGGAATGTATAAGTTTTTCTGGTCTGGTCTGGTCTGGTCTGGTCTGGTCTGGTCTGGTCTGGTCTGGTCTGGTCTTATTTTAAATTTGATCATAAAATTATACTCCGATAGAAAAGTTATTATATATAATACTTATTTGACAATCTTATCATAAAATAATTTTCACGGCAAGATTTCATTGTTAATTTTATTTGTTAATAAATTACCATAATAATTTACAACATTATTCAATTGTACATCATTAAGATTTTGTTTCACATTTACTTGCCATAAATTTATATAATATTCATATCCCAATTCAACAGGCCTATTAATATTATCTTTTACCACATTAATTTTAGTACCATTCAAAACTGCCATAGCCCAAAACCAAATATCATCTGCTTTAGGACATAATTCCATAAATAAATTTTCATCAAATATATCTTTATATAATAATTTTGATTTATATAATACACCTCCAATACCAGTAGGAAAGTTGATAAAAGATGGAGTTGTATTTGTACTTTCAATACACTGAATCCATTTATTATATGTTAAAATATGATTGTTTTCATCAAATTGCATTTTGTGTGCTCTATGACAATGAATATAATTTGGATTTTCTAGATAAGCATTATATAATTTTTCAAGCCAATTATATTCATAATAGGCATCATCGTCAGCTGTTACTATAACATCATCTGGATATTTTTCTAATGCATAAATTAGTTTTTTATATTGCCTTATATTCTTACAAAACTCTATTTCTATTCCAAATTTTGTCATACTAAGTACATGGCTAGGAATATCATCTTCTAAATTAGGAAACTCTTCTTGTCCAAGCCACAATATTATCTTATCTGGCTTTATAGTTTGATTTAACAGCGAAAAAAGGACAACATCTATATCATATATTCTTTGAGGAAAACTAGTTAAACTTACTATTAATCTTTCTTTTCTCTTTTCTTCAATAATTTTTTTATTACTTAATGATAATATTTGCATCCTGGCCTTATTTCTTAAATCCAAAAGAGAAATCTCTTTCTTCAGCTTTGGTAATTCTTTACTTGTATTTGATACTTGATTATTTATTATTTCTATTTTTTTATTTAATTGTTCATAATATATTTTTTTATCCTCTATAACTTTGTTTTTATCCTCTATAACTTTGTTTTTATCCTCTATAACTTTGTTTTTATTTTCTATAACTCGATTTTTATCTTCTATAACTCTTTTTCTATCTTCTATAGCTCTGTTTTTATCCTCTATAACTCGATTTTTATCTTCTATAACTTTTTTTATATCCTCTATAACTCGATTTTTATCTTCTATAACTCTTTTTCTATCTTCTATAGCTCTATTTTTATCTTCTATAGCCCTATTTTTATCTTCTATAACTCTATTTTTATCTTCTATAACTCTTTTTCTATCTTCTATAACTCTATTCTTATCTTCTATCGCTTTATTTTTATCAGATATAATTTTATCTTTATCTTCTATAGCTTTATTTTTATCAGATATGATTTTATCTTTATCTTCTATAGCTTTATTTTTATCAGATATAATTTTATCTTTGTTTTCTATAATCTTA
This sequence comes from uncultured Brachyspira sp., assembly GCF_944390845.1. Lineage (GTDB taxonomy): Bacteria > Spirochaetota > Brachyspiria > Brachyspirales > Brachyspiraceae > Brachyspira > Brachyspira pulli. The sequence continues at coordinate 14,903 of NZ_CALXRM010000009.1, read as the reverse complement.
TTAATTGATTCTTTTAATTCATTTCTTAAAAAATCTCTTTTTTTTCTAAAAGGTATCCACCATAATATTTTATTGATTATTTCATCTATATTATTCATAATATATCCTTATAAATATTAAAAAGATAAATAGAGTAATCTAAGGACTTTATGCGACAAATTATATATAATTTATAATTATTTTCAAGTTTTTATATATTAGGTTGCTATTTTGACAAAACAAATGCGGTAAGATAATAATATAATATTTTTTATATAATAGATAGTATATTTATTATACAAAAATATTTACTACAATAAATATGCAAATAAACTTATTTTTACTACTTTATTAGTTATATAAATTTTATAATATTTAAATTAATAAAATATCAATTAAAATAAAATTATTTACATAGTAATAATAAATTTTATAAAGAATATTTAAATTAATATAAACATAAAAAAACACATATTTTATTTTTTACATAATCTTAAATTTATTTTTAAAATTATCACGCCATTTTCTTATAGGTATCCACCATGCTATTTTATTAATACTTTTCTCATTTACTTTAAAAGTCAACTTAATACCAAAAAAATACACAAAGATATGATGTTCATCGTTATAAATGCCAAAAAGTTTTATCCAATTTTGATTATAGGATAACTCTTTTCTTAATAGTGATTTTTCCTTATTAATCTTTACTAATTCATTATGCAATTTATTAATTCTATCATCTATCTGACTAATTTTAGTATCTATTTTATTGATTTGTTCATTAATTTTAGTTATTTCTTTATTTAAATTATCAGTTACTTCATTATTATTTTGTTTTACTATAGTCAAAAATGAATCCATAGGATTATTTTTAAACCAATTTGTATATTGGTAATAATGCCAAAAATAATCGTAATATTTATTATATGATATTGTATTTTTATCCCAAGGCTTTTTATATGTTATATGCAATATATTTATATCATCATCTAATAAATCATATTCGTAAAAATCATTTATTGCTTTTCTATCAAAATAATTGTCATTGGTAATCATATAATTATATTTATGAGGAAGAAATTTTACTTTTTCATTAAAAACATAATTAAAAGCATCCTGATCCATAAAACCTTTTTTTTGTGCTAATTTATAGTCAAGTAATTTTTCGGATGCATTTTCTTCTCTTAATTTTTTTGTATTAAGCAATAAAACTCCGCTATTAAAATAATATTCCGTCCCCAATCTTAAATGATGTTTTCTCAATTGAATAGCAATAAAATCTTTTATAACTCCAGCATAAAAATTACTAATGTCTGTTGTAAATAGTTCTGAAAGATCTTTCAGTATAATTATATCTGAATCTAAATATAATACTTTATCTAAATTAGGAAATATATTTGATATATCAAATTTAAATAAAGCAGCAGAACTTACATGACCACTATTTATAATATCTTTATATTTGTTATCATTAACAATAATATCTATGGTGATAAAGTTGTTATTATTATTTTTGGCAAAATTCTCAAGTATATTTTTATTCTCGTTTTCTACCTCTGCTAATAAAACATAAATATGGTACTTAGTATCTGTATTTTTATTCATTATCATTGAAGTTATTGCTACACAAGTAGGCATAATATAATGATCATCAGATATAAATACTATATTGATAACATCATTATTCATTATTAATTTTACTCCTCACTAATTTTGTTATAATTCAATAATCATATATAATTCTATTATACTTTTTTAATTTAATAATTGACTTAGCAAAATGACTAAAAAATAATTTTTTACTAAATTATATATGATTTCTAATTGTTTTTCAACTCGTGGATTATTAAGCATAAATTAACATTCTTTCATTTTGTTATAATTCAATAATCATATATAATTCTATTATACTTTTTTAATTTAATAATTGACTTAGCAAAATGACTAAAAAATAATTTTTTACTAAATTATATATGATTTCTAATTGTTTTTCAACTCGTGGATTATTAAGCATAAATTAACATTCTTTCATTTTGTTATAATTCAATAATCATATATAATTCTATTATACTTTTTTAATTTAATAATTGACTTAGCAAAATGACTAAAAAATAATTTTTGTTAAATTATATATGATTGCTAATTGTTTTTCAACTTGTGGATTATTAAGTACAAAAGAACATTTTTTAATAAATGAAAATGTTCTTTTGGTATTCCATTAAATTTACGCAAATGTCTTTTTGCTTGATTCCAAAAATTCTCTATACCATTAATATGATTCTTTTCTTGAGCAAATTTCTCACTATGATTAATTCTAAAGTACTTAAATTCAGAAACATCTAAAACATCACAACTATAATAATAATCTGAATAAACAATACTATCAGGATGTACTTTTCGCCTTATAATTGGTATCAAAGTACTTGTTTTTGTATTATTTATCATTTTTACATATACTTTTCCGCCTCTTTTTAGTAATCCGAAAACTGGTATTTTATTTTTAAATATTTTTAAATTTATTTCTAAAATTATCACGCCATTTTCTTATAGGTATCCACCATGCTATTTTATTAATACTTTTCTCATTTACTTTAAAAGTCAACTTAATACCAAAAAAATACACAAAGATATGATGTTCATCGTTATAAATGCCAAAAAGTTTTATCCAATTTTGATTATAGGATAACTCTTTTCTTAATAGTGATTTTTCCTTATTAATCTTTACTAATTCATTATGCAATTTATTAATTCTATCATCTATCTGACTAATTTTAGTATCTATTTTATTGATTTGTTCATTAATTTTAGTTATTTCTTTATTTAAATTATCAGTTACTTCATTATTATTTTGTTTTACTATAGTCAAAAATGAATCCATAGGATTATTTTTAAACCAATTTGTATATTGGTAATAATGCCAAAAATAATCGTAATATTTATTATATGATATTGTATTTTTATCCCAAGGCTTTTTATATGTTATATGCAATATATTTATATCATCATCTAATAAATCATATTCGTAAAAATCATTTATTGCTTTTCTATCAAAATAATTGTCATTGGTAATCATATAATTATATTTATGAGGAAGAAATTTTACTTTTTCATTAAAAACATAATTAAAAGCATCCTGATCCATAAAACCTTTTTTTTGTGCTAATTTATAGTCAAGTAATTTTTCGGATGCATTTTCTTCTCTTAATTTTTTTGTATTAAGCAATAAAACTCCGCTATTAAAATAATATTCCGTCCCCAATCTTAAATGATGTTTTCTCAATTGAATAGCAATAAAATCTTTTATAACTCCAGCATAAAAATTACTAATGTCTGTTGTAAATAGTTCTGAAAGATCTTTCAGTATAATTATATCTGAATCTAAATATAATACTTTATCTAAATTAGGAAATATATTTGCTATATCGAATTTAAATAAAGCAGCAGAACTCACATGACCACTATTCATAATATTTTTATATTTATTATCATTAATAATAATAATATCTATACTGACAAAGCTATCATTATTATTTTGGGCAAAATTCTCAAGTATATTTTTATTCTCGTTTTCTACCTCTGCTAATAAAATATAAATATTGTACTTAGTATCTTTATTTTTATTCATTATAATTGAAGTTATTGCCACACAAGTAGGCATAATATAATGATCATCAGATATAAATACTATATTGATAACATTATTATTCATTATTAATTTTACTCCTTAATAAATCACCATAATAATTTAACACATTATTTAATTGTACATCATTAAAATTTTGCTTAACATTTACTTGCCATAATTTGACATAATGCTCATAATTTAATTCTGTAATTCTTCTAATATTATCTTTTACTACATTAATTTTAGTACCATTTAAAACCGCCATAGCCCAGCACCAAATATCATCTGCTTTAGGACATAATTCCATAAATAATTTATCATTAAAAATATCTTTATATAATAATTCTAATTTATATAATGCTCCCCCTACATTTGTTATAAAATTATCAAAAGAAATATTTGCATTACTGCTCTCTAAACATTGTGTCCATTTATTGTATGGTAAAACATTACCATTTTCATCAAATTCAATTTTATGAACTCTATGACAATGAATATAATTTGGATTTTCTAAATAAGCATTATATAATTTTTCTAGCCAATTATATTCATAATATACATCATCATCTGCTACAACTATTAAATCATTAGGGTATTTCTTTAATGAATGAATTATTTTATTATAAGAATATAAATTATTACAGAACTCTATCTCTATGCCAAACTTTTGCATATTAAGTATATAAGGAGGAATATCTTTCTCTAAATTTGGAAATTCTTCTCTTGAAAGCCATAATATTATTTTATCAGGTTTCACTGTTTGATTTAGTAATGAAAATAAAACTACATCTATATCGTATATTCTTTGAGGGAAAGTGGTTAAACTTACTATTAATTTTTCTTTTCTAATCTCTTTTATAATTTGTTCATCACCAAGTGATAACATCTGCATTCTAGCTTTATTTCTCAATTCCAAAAAGAAAATTTCTTTTTTTAGTGCTGTAAATTTAGTATTCAAATCCTTGTTAAGAGTATTTACTTGAGTATTTATACTATCAATTTTTTTATTTAGTTGTTCATAATTTTTATTTTTTTCTTCTATAGCTTTATTTTTCTCCTCTATAGCTTTATTCTTTTCTTTTATGATATCGTTAATTAACTGATTTAATTCATTTCTTAAAAGATCTCTCTTTTTTCTAAAAGGTACATACCATACAATTTTATTGATTATTTCTTCAATACACATAATATCTCCTTAATAAAATTTAACAATAAAAAAACCTATACTGCATTTTTTTATGCAATATAGGTTGTAATTTTTCAGCTTTTGAATTATGATAAAATAAAGTATAGATTTACATATTATGGTCTGGTCTGGTCTGGTCTGGTCTGGTCTGGTCTGGTCTGGTCTGGTCTGGTCTGGTCTGGTCTTTCTTTAAGTATTTACTATGTTTTTCATCTATTAAATTACATATACTTTCTGATGTTATAGTATTTAAATAATCATGATTATAAAAATATTCTATATCTTTTTTATTAAGAGCACCTTCAGGTAAAGGTGTTGAAACTATTTTATTTTTTTTATATTTTTCTGGATAATTTGTAAATCTTATATAATTTCCTCCTGATGATATTACTATTATATTATTACTAACTGTCATAGCAATATGATATCCTCCAGAATCATTAGTTACAACTATTTTTGATTTATTAAATATAAAAAACAATTTATGCAAATGATATTTTCCACATATTGATATTATATGTTTTTTATCACCTATAATTTTTAATGCTAATTCTTCATCTTTTTCAGATCCTACTATATAAGATATAATGTTGTATTTATAATATAAATGATCAGCCACATCTGAAAAGTTATTAGGATCCCATTGTCTATTTATGTCGGTAGCACTTGGAAAAATTATTGCATATTTTTGATTAAAATCAAAATTTATACTATTAAAATAATCATTATTTAATTCTATAGATAAACTATCTATTTCTATATTATTGTTATTTAATAACTCTTTAAAAAAATCCATATTTCGGTATAGCTCAAATTTATCATTTTCATCTGGATATATAAATTTTGTATATGTATTAACATCACTAACTCTTTGTCTTTTACTTAAACCTAGTAATCCTCCATAAGTACCTATTTTTTCTTTTGAGTTTATTAAATTAATTGTTTTATCAGCATTTATACTTCTTAAATAATAATATGAAATCAATATATCATAATTAATATTTTGAAAAAAATCAATTAATTGTTTATAATAATTATTATCTTTAATTTTTCCGTTAAAACAAATATACTCATCAATATATTCTTTATCGAAAAATAAAAATATGTCTTCAATCCTATAAGTACCAATAAAAGTTAATTTATCATTTTTAAAATAATTTCTAATATATTTAAAGAAAGGTTTTAAAAACAGATAATCTCCTATACCAGCATCAAAATAAATGGCAATATTCTTAACATATTCTTTTTTATCAGTTATGTTAATTACTTTAAAGGTAGAGTTTTTTTCTTCTATTTGCTTATAGCTTTCTATAATTTTATTCTTTTCTTCGATAGCTTTATTTTTTTCTGCTATGGCTCTGTTTTTTTCTTTTATGAGATTATTAACTAATTGATTTAATTCATTTCTCAAGAGATCTCTTTTTTTTCTAAAAGGTACATACCATACAATTTTATTGATTATTTCTTCAATATTCATAATACATCCTTAATAAAATTTTATTCATATAAAAACATACATAACATTTATGCTACAATCATAGATTTCAATTTTCAGTATAAAAATTATAACAATATTGCATATATTTTTTTATTTTATATAAAAAACACAATTTATATATTTGTATACATAAAACTATTGACTTATTACTTAATAGCTATATGATTAACACATAAATAAAAATATTAATTTTGTAATATTATAACACATTTAATAAAAAATAAAAAATAAAAAAATTATTTTTATAGATTTTTTTCATAAAAAATAGACAAAACAAACATTTTATATGTATAAATAGTATTATATTAATATATATAGTTATATATATTATTAAATAACTATATATTAATATTTACAAATAAAAAACTATATAATAATACTTTATATACTATAATTTTTATTTTTATATTAATTATTAATCATATTCAATATTTTTTCAAAAATATAACTACATATTAATCATATATAACTTCATAAACTATTTCTATATCTAGTAGTAAGTATTATGTAATTTTAGAACTAATTTACATATATTAAAATAATAGTATTTTATCAAAATTAATTATTTTAAATATTTGAATAGAGTTGATTTACAAAAAATACTATATTTTTAAGAAAACATAAAAGAAGAATCAAAAAACATCATTTTTTATAAAAATAAAAGTTTTGTGATATATTAAAAACATATCCAAGTTAATGATAGTAATATTTTATGTTATAAAAAACAACAATTTATATTCATAATAAATTAAAAAAATATAATTGTTTATATATGAATATTTATAATAAAATATTATATATTTAATTATCTTTTACATGATATTTTTGTTCCAAATAAGTATGTATTTTTTTATCTTATAAATTGTATATAGAAAATAATGCAAATTTTTTTATTGATTAAAAATTGATTTATTTTAGCATCCAAATTATTTATTTTATTTTTCATGCCATCAATATATCAAATAATTATTTTTGTAACATATATTTTTTCATAAGTATTATTATTCTTTATTAATAGATATGTTTATAATATTATATTTTTGATAACTAGCCTTGTAATAATCTTTTTCTTATTCTTTTATTTCCAGAACTTTTTACATTCTATTTTTTCAGAAAAATTATGCACATAATTTTATATACTTACCTAATCATTTCATTAATAATAAAAAATCTATTATACACATCTCTCCACAAACAATGGTATATATAAAATAGTACCTATTCGATTTTTTAGAATATACCTAAACAACTATATTTTGTCATAAATAATTTTTTTAAATTTTAAATATCTGCTGGGCTTTGCCCACCGCTCTGTGTACTTCGTAGCATCCCAGTTCTTTTACTGGTATAAAAGAACCAAAACAACTGCATTTTTAATCCAAATATAGGATATATCCTATATTTAATAAGTATTTTTCAAATATAAAGTTCCAGCAATTGCATTTTTTGCTACTTTTTTGTGCTACAAAAAAGTAGATAACATTTATATAAAGTGTATCAGTTGACAAACTTAAGAATTTTCAGTATATTCTATGAAATCTTTTTTTTCTATACTGATTTTTTTAAGTTTGGCAACTGATACACTATATATCGTTAGTAACTTTTTCACCACAACTTCATCAAAGTTACTGACTACGGCACTCAGAACACAAAAGTCAATTACTAGAACTTTATATCAAAAAAATATATAATATTAGATATAAGATATAAGATACAACCTAAATATAGACTACACTAAAAGGTAAACTTAGTTAAATGCAGTTCTTTCACATAACAAATATGAGTTGTTAGATTCTTGATTCTTCTATGCCAATATTACAGTACTTTCTTAGGTTATAAAAAACTGTGGGGGTGTGACGAAGTAGGTATAGCTATAAGGCTATTTCCAACAAATAATAAAAATAAGAAAATAATTCCTGACACAATATGGTTGTTTAGCTATATACTAGAGATAATTTTTTTAGATTTAATTTTACATATCTATATAAAGAATCCTCTCTAACTGTATAATATATATACTTTTATATCTTCCATAAATAAATCCTATTATATATTTATTTTATTTTTCAATTTGTCCCCATAATAGTCAAAAACATTATTTAATTGTACATCATTAAAATTTTGAAGTTTATTCACATGCCACAATTTAACATAATAATCATAGCCAACTTCAATAATCTTATTAATATTATCTTTAACTACATGAATTTTTGTACCATTTAAAACGGCCATGGCCCAACACCAAATATCATCTGCTTTAGGACATAACTCCATAAATAATTTATCGTTAAAAACATCTTTATATAAAAATTCTAATTTATATAATGCTCCACCAACATTTGTTATAAAATTAGAAAAAGAAATATTAGTATTGCCACTTTCTACACATTCAATCCATTTAGTATATGGTAAAATATTTCCATCTTCATCAAATTGAATTTTATGTGCTCTATGACAATGAATATAATTTGGATTTTCTAAATAAGCATTATATAATTTTTCAAGCCAATTATATTCATAATATACATCATCATCTGCTACTACTATTAAATCATTAGGATATTTTTTTAATGAATGAATTATTTTATTATATGAGTATAGATTATTACAAAACTCTATATCTATACCAAATTTTTTCATATTAAGTATGTGAACAGGAATATCTTTTTCTAAATTTGGAAATTCTTCTCTTGAAAGCCATAATATTATTTTATCCGGTTTTACAGTTTGATTTAATAATGAAAATAAAACTATATCTATATCATATATTCTTTGAGGAAAGGTTGTTAAACTTACTATTAATTTTTCTTTTCTAGTCTCTTTTATAATTTGCTCATCACCTAATGACAATATCTGCATTCTAGCTTTGTTTCTTAATTCTAATAAAGAAATTTCTTTTCTTAAAGACAAAAATCTATTATTTAAATCTTTGTTAAAAGCATATATTTTACCATTTATATCATCAATTTTTTTATTTAGTTGTTCATAATTTTTCTTTTTTTCTTCTATAGCTTTGTTTTTTTCTTCTATAGCTTTATTCTTTTCTTTTATGATATCGTTAATTAACTGATTTAATTCATTTCTTAAAAGATCTCTCTTTTTTCTAAAAGGTACATACCATACAATTTTATTGATTATTTCTTCAATTTTCATGAAAACTCCAAAATACTAAAAATAATTACATTTTATATAATAACATATATTATATAAAATGTAAAATACCACCTTAACAAATTATATCATATTATAACGATATTTATAATAAAAACTTATTATTCAATTTTTCTCATCTGAGGGAAAAGAATAGTATCTCTAATGCTAGGAACATTCAAGAATAACATAGCCATTCTATCAATACCTATACCAAGACCGCCTGTAGGAGGAAGTCCATATTCCAAAGCATTAATATAATCTAAATCCATATCCATAGTCTCATCTTCGCCGCGTGCTTTAGCTTTTAATTGTTCCTCAAAACGTTCTTTTTGGTCTATTGGGTCATTAAGCTCACTGAATCCGTTTGACATTTCCATTCCGCCTATAAATAATTCATATCTTTCTGTAATGTCTGGATTATCAGGATAAGATTTTGAAAGAGGCGAAACTGATTTAGGATAATTAATAACAAATGTAGGCTGTATTAATTTTTCTTCTACTTTTTCCTCAAATACTGCAACCATTACTTCCCATTTAGTAGGTTTAGTTTTTGAAGTATCTATTTCTACACCTATTGACTTAGCTTTTTCTAATGCTTCATCATCTGACTGTATAGCATTAAAATCCAATCCTGAATGCTCTTTTACTAAATCTACCATAGGAACTCTAGCAAAAGGAGGTTCAAAATTAATTTCATAATCTTTATACTGAGAAGTATATTTTCCGTTTAATTTGAAGCATACTTTTGAGAATACTTCTTCAACTAATTCCATAACCTTGTGGAAATTAGCATAAGCCATATATGCTTCCATCATAGTAAACTCTGGATTATGTCTTGTAGATATACCTTCATTGCGGAAATTCCTATTAAGTTCAAATACTTTATCAAAACCGCCTACTACAAGCCTTTTCAAATAAAGCTCTGGTGCTATTCTTAAATATAAAGTCATATCCAAAGTATTATGATGAGTAACAAAAGGTTTAGCCTTAGCACCTCCAATTAAAGGGTGCATCATAGGTGTTTCTACTTCCAAGAAATTATTATCAATCATTACTTGTCTTATAGCAGAAACCATTTTAGATCTTTTAATAAATGCTTCTTTTACATCATCATTCATTATTAAATCAACATATCTTTGTCTATAACGCATTTCTGTATCAGTTAAACCATGGAATTTTTCCGGCAATGGATTAAGTGATTTTGTTAATAATTTTAATTCATTTGCATATATAGTTATTTCACCTGTTTTAGTTTTAAATACAGTACCTTTAACTCCAACTATATCGCCTATATCTATTAACTTTTTAAACACTGTATTATAAAATTCATCGCCTACTTTATCTTTTTGTATATAAGCCTGAATTGTGCCTGCTGAATCTTTTATAGTTAAAAATGAAGATTTACCCATTACCCTATAAAGCATAATTCTTCCGGCAACAGCAACTTCTGTTTCATTCTTCTCTAATTCTTCAAATTTATCTGCTATATCTTTTGATTTATAAGTTACATCATAACTGTTTGGAAATGGGTTAATTCCCATAGCTCTTAATGTGTTTAATTTTTCTTTTCTGTTTTCTTTTTCTGCATTTTTTTCTACACTTACATTTTTTTCATTTTGTGTATTTTCAGAATTATTTTGATTTTCTGACATTAAATTATCCCTCTTAAATTATTTGTTATTTGTAATGAAATAACATTAAAAATGTTCTATAAATATATATTAAAAATAAAAAAAATTCTATAAAAAAATAGAATATTAATTAGCTTTTAGTTTAAAATAATCTATAGCTGTTTTTAAACCGTTAGCTTCATTTAATAGAGTTTCTGAAGTTGCTGTTGTCTGCTCAACTAAAGCGGCATTATGCTGTAAAGAAGCCTCCATATTATTTATAGCCATATTTATTTGTTCAACTCCTGACTGCTGTTCCTGAGCTGATGTATTTATTTGATCCATAAGCTGAGATACTGTATCCATTTTATTTGATAATTCAACAAATATTTCCTGCGACTCTTTAACACTCTCAGCAGCCAAATGTATTTTTTCATTACTATCTGTTATTAATTCTGTAATATTTTTTACCGAATCTTGAGTATTTTGTGCTAAATTTCTTACTTCACTGGCTACAACGGCAAATCCGCGTCCTTGCTCACCAGCACGTGCTGCCTCTACAGAAGCATTCAAAGCCAATATATTAGTTTGGAAAGCTATACCGTTTTTTCCAATATTAGAGCAACTCCAGTCATACTTTCAGGCATATTTAAAATATAATAATCTATAAGTTCAGCATAGGAATTTCTGTTTCTTATGCCAACATTATATAAATCGCTTACTGAAGAAGATAATGTCTTTAAATAATTATATTCTGTTTTTAATACATTTTCTGCATTAGCGGCCTGTGCTTCTACACTTTGTTTTAAATAGATTAAAGCCTGAGTTTCCAGCTCATCATTTACTACCATTATGTTGATTAAACTTGATATTATCATCATAATAAGAAGAGGCAGCAATATTACAGCACTAATTTTAAATTGTAATCCTAAATTTTTAAACATTATGGTTCCTTAAATTAATATATTATTAAATATTTATAATGGTTTTTTATTCGAATAAAAAATAAATAATTTGGCAAAAAATATCTTTTATTTACAGCAGCTTAATAAAATTCAATATTTCTATAATAAAGATTATTAAACTACTGTAAAATAAAAAATAATAACTGGATTTGACACTAAATAGTACAAAATAATATTTAAATATTATTCCATATAAGCATAACTGAATCTATGTTTTCCTAAACTGTCAAATACAACATTTTTTAATTTAGTATTTATCAATATAGGAGTAGTATAATAATATAAAGGTATAATAACATCATTATCCATTAATATTTTTTCAGCCTTATGCATAGCGTCCATTCTGATATTTTGATCTATAGTACCCATAGCAGTTTGAAGAAGTCCGTCATATTCTTTATTAGTAAATAAAGCATGGTTTTGAGGACTGTAACTTAAGAACATACCTAAGAAAGTCATAGGATCATTATAATCGCCTGTCCAACCGCTTCTTCCTACAACATAATTCTTATCAGTATATAAAGTTTGTAAAAATACAGCCCATTCCTGCTGACTTACTGTACTATCAACATTTAAATGCTCTTTCCACATTTGCTGTACTGCCTCAAAAGTAGGAATTTGTACATTAGAATCAACTATAAATTGAAGTACAGGAAAACCATCGCCATTAGTATATCCTGCTTCAGCCATTAATTTTTTAGCTTCTTCAACATTCTTTTGATAATCTTCAGGCTTAACACTAATATAATCTCCGCCTACTTCTCTAAAATCACCATTAACATCAGATGCTCCATAAGGAACAAAAGCACCAGATGGAACTCCTGTTTTTACAACATTATCTACTATATAATTTCTATCTATAACAAGAGATAATGCTTTTCTCACTTTTGGATCTTTCAATACTTCATTAGTATGATTAAGTGCATAATAATAAGTACCAAATAAATTAACAAATTGAAGTAATCCTTCAGATTTTAAAGCATCAATATCTTGAAAAGGTACTCTGTCAGAAAGATGTAAAGAACCTTCTTTTATTCCTGCTACTGATGCTGTAGGATTATCCATTAAAACAAAAGTAATTTTTTCCGGTACTAAACTAGCATAATCCCAATAATTAGTATTTTTTACCATTACTATATTATCATCAATATTGCGTTCTATCATTACATAGGAACCATTTCCTATATAACTTTCTGGGCTCATAGTCCAAGTGTCGCCGTATTTTTCTATAATATCTTGTCTAATTGGGTAGAATGTAGGAAAAGCTGTTAATTCCAAGAAATAAGCTGTAGGTTTCTCTAAAGTCACTTCTAAAGTATAATCATCAATAGCCTTTATTCCTAAAGTATCCAATTCCATTTTGCTTGCATTTATAGCCATAGCATTTTTTACAGGCTCAAACTGATAACTATATTCGCTTGCAGTTTTAGGATCAACTGCTCTTTTCCAAGCATATATAAAATCTTTAGATGTTACTGGAGTACCGTCAGACCATTTTCCATTAGTTCTTAAATGGAATGTATAAGTAAGTCCGTCTTCACTTATATCCCAACTTTCTGCTGCACCGCCTATTAACTTACCTTCTTTATTTTTTGTAGTAAGTCCTTCAAATGCATGAATTATATATACAGAAGCATCTGAAGCTATATTTAATGTTGGGTCTATTGTTTTTGGTTCAGGCCCTACATTTATAAATAACTCATTAGAATTATCAGAACCTTTATTCTGTGAAGAACAAGAAATAAAGATTAAGCTGATTAATAATAATGTAGAAATTAAATAAAAAATCTTTTTCATAAATTAATCCCTTTATTTCAATAGTATTTATCGCAGAGTAATATATACTACATATAGTAAAAAATCAATTAATTATTATATATTTTTTTATATTTTTTAGTTTCATTAATTATAAAAATATATTAATATATAATGAAGATATTTAAATTTATTTAATTACTTTTTGTTATTATCAGTAACTTTAATAATATATAAAACGATTATTAGGTAATACAATTTTTAATTTAAATATTTTATAAAAATACATTTTGAAAATTAAATATATGAATAGTAAATACCAAATAATAAAACATAAAATAACACTTTTCATTATAGCATTGATGTTTCTATTTGCATCTTTCATGATAGTTTTCATTCATATAAAATTCACATACAATAATACAAATATAATAAAAATATATGCTGATGTAAAAAATATTGAATACTATGAATACGGCACTATCAAAAAAAGAAAATTTGCTAATGTAGTGTATAGTTTCAATTACAGCAATGAAAATATAATTTTAACAAATTCTTATATGAAAGAATTAGATACTAACTTCAATATTAATTCAAAAGTTATGATACTTTATGATATAGAAACTAACACAATAATTAATGAACCAAATAAATATACTTTAATATTAGCATTTATATTTATAGTATTTGCTGTAATGATAATCATATTTGCTTTAAAATTAAAACAAAATAATATATACGTATCTCCAAAATTAAATAAGTAAAAATATACTTCTATTTGATAAAACTATAATTTGTTAATATATACCTAAACAACTATATTTTGTCAATTTTTACTTTTTTGTAAATGTAATTTTTGTTTATTAATAGTATAAAATATTATTAAGTTTTGTTTGAAATGTGAAGTAAAAACAAGATTTGTGTTAAAAATGCAGTCTTTTTGGTTCTTTGTGTCAATACCACAGGCACTCCTTTCAGTCGCAAAAGAACTGGGGGTGTGGGGGCTAGTCCCCACAAATAACCTAAATTTAAAATTGTATTTTTTGACAAACTCTAAAATTTTTGGTATATACTGAAAATTTTTAAGTTTGTCAATTTTTTTAATATATTGTATAATAATAATATGGATTTT
>NZ_CALXRM010000008.1 GCF_944390845.1 uncultured Brachyspira sp. | reverse complement strand
GCAGAGAACTTTCATCTGTTTGAAAATTGACAAAAGATATTTGTTTAGGTATATACTGAAAATTTTTAAGTTTGTCATTTTTTTATTCAACTTTTTCCCGCCGCACACGCTCTGCGGACTTCGTCAAAGTTGCTTATATCCTCGACAAGCTCGGATACGCTTCGCGAAAGTGCGAGGATAGAATTAGTACTAAATCATACTAAAATTATCTTATATATAACCTATTAAATAAAAACCTATATATAGCTTCTTTGTGGCAATACCATACCTACACTTACAGTGGACTTCGTAAGGTACTCCTTTCAGTCGCAGTACTTCCTTCGGTCGCAAAAGAAGTGAGGTCTTGCGTAAGCACGCAGATCTGCACTCTGTGTGCTTCGCAGTGGGCAAAGCCCCAAATATAAAAACAAAAATATAAATTTATTTTCACAAATTATAATTAGTTAATATAAAATTCATAATCCTTTGCTTTAGAGCATGATTTTCTCAAAGCAAAATGAACTAAAGTTAACATAATCTTACTAATATTTTTAGCTGATGAATTGCATATTGAAACGCATCTCATACAAGATATACATTTATTTTTATCAATTATTTTAGGATTATTAATATCTATTGCCTGAACTGGGCATTTCTTAGCACATAATTTACAATCATTGCATTTATTTGTAGTTTTTGGTACTAATGATACTTTACTTATTTGTCTATATGGACGATTGCCTTTTAATTTATGTTCATCTAAAACTTCAGAAGCATTTATTATGTTACCTGCAAATTCTTTAAGTTTTGCTATATCATTTTCATCTGGTCTATTAGAAGCGTATTTATAAGCTATAGAATGTTTAGCAATTGCAGCTACAGCAGAAGTAACTTTAAAATTTAATTCTTTCGCTATATCGTAAAGTTCAATTAAAGTATCCTCATAATCCCTATTGCCATAAACCGATACAATAACAGTATTAGCTCCATTACCTTTTATTCGAGATATACGTTTTGAGCTATTTCAGGAACTCTGCCTGCATAAGAAGGTACTGCAATGACAACAATATCATCTTGAGATATTTTTACGCTTGAGAAATCCATATTATAATCAGTTAAATCAACTTTTTCTATATTACTGTTAGTTTTTTGGCTAATTTCTAAAACAATTGCATCGGCAACTTTTTTTGTTCCGCCTGTTGGGCTGAAAATAATTTCATATATTTTCATATAAAACTCCAAATATAATTTCATTAATTATAATTAATTTTCTAAATTTATAAATATTATCTTTAATTAAAAATATTGTAACATATATTATTACAACTATAATAACATATTTTATTGTAATGTCAATAATTACAACTATTTTTTTAAAAACACTATTTTTAAATGGCGAGCTATTTTAGATAGATAAAATAATTTTACTTTATTAATTTTTTAGCAGAATATACTGAAACAAATATATTTTATCAAAAATTATTTTCTTATATTTATTATTTGTTGGGATTAGCCATGCGAAGCACAAATACATGCTGCTCTGCGTAGTTCATATAACCCCCAACTTCTTTTGCCGATTAGGCACCTACTCGGTTGTGCTCAAAGAAGCTATATCCTGGACAGGCTCGGATACGCTTTGTGAAAGTATGCATTTGACGAAGTCCGCAGAGCGTGTGCGGGAAAAAGAACAATAAAAAAACAGCTGAGAACTTTATCATCAGTTATCAGCTGTTTATTATTGCTAGTGATAAACTCGCTTTAAACTAGCTGATAACTAAAGTTATCAGCTGCTCGTTTATCACTTTAAAATATTATTTATATTATTTTTCTAAAGCTAATATATTATTACCAATAAAAATTGTTCGCTTTTAGGCTCTGTAAGCTAAAGCTAATAGACGCTCACAATTTTTATATTTAAAATTATTATTTATCTAAAGCTACAATATCATCATAGCCTTTTTCTCTAGCTATATCGAATACCGTCTTTTTCTCTTTGTTTACAACTGTAGTGTCTGCTCCATTCTCTATTAAAAGTTTAACAAGCTCTGTTTTTCCATTGTCAATAGCCTGAAGCAGTAAAGGATAACCATCTTCTGAAGGTATAGGAGTATTTACATCGGCACCTTGCTCTATTAAATACTTTGCCATTTCTGTATCACTATTATAAAGAGTACTAGCCAATAATGAAATATTTACATTTGGATAGTATTCTTTAAGTTCATATTTCATAGCAGGGTCAATGCCTTTTGAAACTAAATATTTTACTATATCTAAACAGCCTGCATTAACAGCATAATGAATTAAAGGATAGCCATAACTATCAACATAATTTATATCAGCTCCATATTCAGCAAGCATTTTAAATTTTTCTAAATCACATTTTGATTCGTCAACTCCAATTGTATCAAGTAATATAGGAAAAGGTTCTTCCCAGCCATACTCGACATCTACTTCAGCACCTGCATCTAATAATTCTTTCATTATTTTTAAACTATTTTCATTTGTAGACATTACTGCTGAATGTAAAGCATCAATATTTCCTTCTCCTCTAAAATTAACATCTGCCCCTCTTTTTATAAACTCTTTTACAAGTTCTAAATATCCTTTTGCAGAAGCTGTTTTTAATGGACTATCATTATCAACATAAGTCTGATCAACATTAACACCGTAAGAAAGTAATTGAGTAACCATTTTTTTATCACCGTATTGTAATGCCATTATTAAACTTCTTTCTCCATGTTTCTCTTCAAAGCTTTTTAAAGACTCTGCATCCTTTACATTTTTAAGATCATTAAAAGCCTCCAAATCCCATCCTGATACTTCAATACCTGATTCACTAATTTCTGCAGTATCAGTATTAATTTCCTCAGTATTATTATCTTCAACATATTCATCATTATTATTAGATATTTCTGTATTATTGGTATTAATTGCGTTAGTATCTGTAGTTACTTCTGTATTATCAGTTTTTTTAGAATTACAGCTTATTATACTGATTAATATTAAAGCTGTTATAATTATTTTTTTCATAAAACACTCCTTAATCATTATTGTTTGCTATAATATCATAAGTAAATATAAAAGTAAAGAAAACATTAATTACTATTATACAGTATATCAATAAAAAAATAGATAAACTATTTTATATACTAAAATTTTTAAGTTTTTCAAAACACCATCTTAAATTTAGACTATTTGTGGGGACTAGCCCTGCGAAGCACACAGACGTGCCACACCCCCAGTTCTTTTACCAAGTAGGTACCTTTCGGTATTGGTATAAGGCGAAGCCCGCCTTCGGTGAGAACCTATATCCTAGACAGGCTCGGATACGCTTTCGAGAGAGACTGCATTTTTATAGACTATACCCTATATTTAATAGACATCTTTTTAATATAAAGTTCTAGCATTTGCGTTTTTTGCTACTTTGACGAAGTCCGCAGAGCGTGTGCGACAAAAAAGTAGATAAAATTTATATAAAGTCCATTAGTTGACAAAGTTAAAAATTTTTAGTATATGCCTAAACAACTATATTTTGTCAATTTTAGTTTTTTCAATTTTATTGTTTGTGGTGGCTTTGCCCCCACACCCCCACTTCTTTTGGTGACCCAAAGAAGCTATATCCTCGATAAACTCGGATACGCTTCGCGAAAGACTGCATTTTTAGGGTATATTCTATATTTAATAGGAATGTTTTTAATATAAAGTTCTAGCAATTGCGTTTTTTGCTACTTTGACGAAGTCCGCAGAGCGTGTGCGACAAAAAAGTAGATAAAATTTATATAAAGTCCATTAGTTGACAAAGTTAAAAATTTTTAGTATATATAAAAAATCTCGCTTTAAAATATCTATCAGCTAAAGCTGACAGATGCTCGATTTTTTATTTTTAAAATATAACTAACAACTAAAGTTATCAGCTGATCGTTTATCGCTTTAAAAATATATTAATATATAATTTATATTAACTATATTAGCAATAATAAAAAATAATAATTTATAATTATACCATATATTATAAATCAATTAAAAATACATTGACACAATATACCAATATACTGTATAATCAAAAAACTAATATTGAATTTTAAAGGGGGTTTATGATGAAAGTATTAGGTATTATTATATTTATTATTAGCTCGTGCATTTCTTATGCTCAAGTTAGTGATGATTTTAAAAATTTAGCAGCAACAAATAAAGAATCAGCATTATCACAATCAGTATATTCTGAAAATCTTGATGGGTTCAAATATATAATTGAAAACAATAAAGAATATATAACTAACATTGAAACATGGTATAACTATATACCTAATTTAAGCACTAATAATTTCTCTAATTTCGTAAAAGTTTTATTAGATAATGGAATGGATATTAACGAATCCGGAAAAAATCTTATACTTGATGTAAGTAAGTCCTACGATTCACATCATAGACCTAAATTCGGTAAAAGTGCAATTATAGGTATTCCAGATAGTAAATATAAAATTGAAACACTTATAAATCTAGGAGCAAATATTAATATACAAGATAATGACGGAAATGGTATACTTCACTATATACTTTCCAGAGATAATATAGGAACAGAAGAATATGATATTTTTGAAATGCTTATAAAAAACGGAATCAATATTAATTTACAAAATAATGATGGAGATACTGCACTTCATAAAATTTCATATAAAAAAGATAATGGGTATAGAAATATTGATATGGAAAAAAAAGTTATATCTCTTTTGATAGAAAATAATGCAGATAAAAACATAAAAAATAATAACGGGAAAAAAGCGTATCCAGGAGCATTTATATATAATATAAAATTAACTTTTACTGGAATATTTAATATTTTTAAGATTGTACTTCTAATTGTAATTGGTATAGCTGCATTAATATTACATTTTATATTTTATAATATTGCTGAATTTTTCAGATAATTGATTTTTATGCTGATTAAAATTATATATATTATTATTTTTTAACAGAACTAAAATTATAATATAAATTTTTCATATCATAATTTTTCTATTTTTTCTATACTAAGCCCTGTTAATTCGCTTATAAGATTTAAATCCATATTTTTATTCTTCATATTTCTAGCTAGAGAATATTTTTCTTGTTCTATACCCTGTTCTATACCTTCTTTAATACCTTCCTCTTTCCCTTCTACTCTTCCTAATCTTCTTTCCTCTTCCAACATTATTTGATTACCGTATAGATATGCTTGTCTTTTATCATATTCATTCATCATTAATCTATCTTTAATAAAGTTATTATATCTTCTTTGTACCTCTTCCATTATAGGTTTCTCTTTTACTAATTCTGACATTATAACCTCCTTATTATCCTTATCTTTCATAGTAAAAAATTTAAGCCAGCAATTTAAATCATATTCTAATGAATTATATTTAAATTTTTTCAATTCTATTATATGTATCTGCAAATGATCTGTCAGTAATCTTTTTTTATTGGTGTCATAAATCATATAACAAGAATGTATAGAATCATTATCATCTAAATTAAAGTTAAGTAAATTTATACTAATTACTGGAGTTAGAGCATCATATTTTTCACCTTGTTTCAAAAGTTTACTATAATTAGAAGCCCAATAATATAATATTCTTTCTGGAAATCTTGAATTACCTTGTAATTGTATTTCTATAATAACAACTGTTCCGTTTTGTGTAATGCATTTTACATCTGCAATAGTTTCTTTATCCTCATAGTTTTCTTTATAATTGAAAGGAGTTAATATTTCTACAGATCTAAAAGTCTTCATACCAGAATCAAGCATTATTGAATTAATAAAATCTAATAATATTGCCTCACTGCCTTTATCAGAGAAAAGATATCTCACAAAGTAATCATTTAAAACATTAAAATTATTATTTAATCTCAATTCCATAAAATTATTATAATGAATTTTTATTCTTTGTCAAATAGTATCAATTAAATATATATTAACAAAATATATTTAGTTTATGAATATTCTAGTATTTAATTTTGACAAAAAGGTATATAATAATATTATGAACAAATATGCATCTCCAATATATCAATATAAAGGAAGAGTTAATTTAATCATCTCTTTAATATCAGCTTTAATAAATTTAACAGCATTACTAAATATAAACCATTTTAATTTAATAACATTCAATGCAGTGTATTTATTTAGCTTTTTTTCAGTATTTATGTTTATCAATTCCCGTACAGTTTATACTAATATTTTCAAAAATTACAAGAAAGAAATAAAAAATAAAACTATATTCTCTTTTATTGGTTTTGTTATATCATTAATCTTATATATATTGATTACAAAAATTGTTTTTAATAAAGCAGTAGTATTTAGATATGCACTTCTGCCCATTATGAATTTTATCTCTATAATATTAGCTAATACAGTATATTTTATACTAGAAAAACTTTTTATAAACGAAGACAAACATCTCTTTAACATTAAATGCATTTCAAATATATTATTAATATCATTTGTATATGCATCAGTTTTTATATCATTATATTTATTTTATGAATCTAAATACATTATTATTTTATTGAGTATATCAAACTCATTATTATCATCTGCAATACTATCAGTTTTTAATATAATGTCATCGAAGTTTATGAATCCTTGGAGCAGGTTTATATTTGTAAATTCTGCTTATATAATATCTTTTATTTTATCTTTAATAATATCTTCTATTATAATAGCAATTTTCTTTACATTCACAATAAAAATATTTGTTTCTACTTTTATAATAATATTATTGTCATTTATAATTTCTATTTTATTAGCCCATTATATAAAAGCGTATTCATATTTATAAAATTAAAAATTTGATTAAAGAACAAAAATATATTATACTAATCAAAAAATTTATAAACGGATAACTATATGCAGGAAACATTTTTTGGAAGCGAAAAAGAAGAAAATCAAAAACTCACTCCTATGATGAGACAGTACAAAGAAATAAAAGATAAATATAGTGACAGTATACTTCTTTTTAGAATGGGAGATTTCTACGAAGTATTTTTTGATGATGCCAAAATAGTATCCGATATATTGGGTCTTACACTTACAAAGAGAGCTAATGTTCCTATGGCAGGAGTTCCTTATCATGCTATAGATAATTATTTATCAAGATTAGTTAAATCAGGAATGAAGATTGCTATATGCGATCAAATGGAAGACCCAAAACTTGCAAAAGGTATAGTAAAAAGAGAGGTTACTCAGGTTATAACTCCTGGTACAATTTCAGAAAATAAATACCTTGAATCAAAAAGCAATAATTATTTAGCTTCTGTAATAGTGTCAAAAAGCGAAAAAAATGCAGCATTATCTATATGCGATATTTCTACAGGCGAACTTTATGCCACAGAAATAAATTCTAATTTAGAAAATCAAAATGAAGCTGTAAAAGAAATTATCAATGAACTTACAGAAGAAATTATAAGATTCTCTCCTAAAGAGATCATGACTATAGAATCAGTTTCTGAAAGCATTATTATAAAAGAAATTCAAAATAAATTTAATAATGTATTCTACAGCACTACTCCAAATTATACTGCAGAATATTCTTATGCATACAAAACTTTAACAAATCATTTTAAAACAGTGTCATTAAAAAGTTTCGGTATAGAAGAAAAGCCTCTTTTAATATCATTATTAGGATCAACTATATTTTATATACAGGAACTTTCAAAAACTTCTCTTGAGCATATTTCAAATATTAAACTATATAATAGAAGAGATTCAATGACTTTGGATTATGCCACAATAGCAAGTTTGGAAATATTAGAAACTATAAGAAATGATAATAATAAAATGACATTGTTTGATACCATAGACAGAACAAAAACTTCTATGGGAGCAAGATATTTAAAAAGAATAATCGTAGAACCATTATTAAATATAGAAGAAATAAATAAAAGACTTAATAATGTAGAGTTTTTCTATAAAAATCAAAAGTTTATGTATAAAATAAGAGATTTGCTTCAGGATATTGGAGATATAGAAAGACTTGCATCAAAATTAGCATTAGGAAGAATTAATCCAAAAGAATTAGTATCATTAAAAAGATTTTTAGTAGGTTCTCTTGAAGTTGTAACAGAACTTGCAATGAATAATTTTGAAGATGTAAACTTTGAAGAAGTTAATGATATAAAAATAATAACTGATTTAATAGAGCGTGCGATATTAGAAGATCCAAAAGTTGTTATAAATGAAGGCGACATTATAAAAGATGATTACGATGAAACATTAAAAAAATATAATGAAGCTAGAAGAGAAGGAAGGTCTTGGATAGCAGAGCTTGAACATAATTATAAACAAGATACCGGAATAAATAATCTTAAAATAAGATACAATAATGTTATAGGTTATTATGTAGAGGTAACAAAATCAAATGTTTCTTCAGTGCCAAGCGATTTTATAAAAAGACAAACATTAATAGGAAGCGAAAGATATACCACAAGCAAATTAATGGAATATGAAACTATTATAAATGAAGCTAATGAAAAAAGTTATGCATTAGAATACAATATATTTATTGAAGTAAGAAATAAAACTAATGAATATTTAAACTCAATATTAAAAATGGCAAGAGTAATTTCTATAATAGATGTTTATTCTTCTCTTGCTTGTTTAGCTAAAGAAGATAATTATATAAAACCTATAATAACAGATGACGGTATAATAGATATAAAAGACGGAAGACACCCAGTCGTAGAAGTTAATCTAAAAACAGAAAGCTTCATTCCTAATGATACATATTTGGATAATAAAAATGAACATATGCTTATAATTACTGGCCCAAATATGAGCGGTAAAAGTACATATTTAAGACAAACAGCTTTAATAGTATTGCTTGCTCAAATAGGTTCATTCGTTCCTGCATCAAGTGCAAAAATTTCTATAGTTGACCGTATATTTACACGCGTTGGTGCTAGCGATAATATAGCAAGAGGAGAAAGTACATTCTTAGTGGAGATGAATGAAACAGCATATATTTTAAATCATTGTACGGATAAGAGTCTTGTTATAATGGACGAAATAGGCAGAGGAACTTCAACTTATGACGGACTTTCTATTGCTTGGGCTATAGTTGAATATTTAGTTCATGAAGAAAATAAAAAAGCTAAAACTTTATTCGCTACACATTACCATGAACTTACTATGCTTGAAGATTTAGAAGGCGTTAAAAACTACAAGGTATTAGTTGAAGAATACAAAGATGAAATCATTTTTATGAAAAAAGTTACCGAAGGAGCAGCTAAATCTAGTTATGGTATATATGCTGCAAAAATAGCCGGTGCTCCTAATAAAGTTATAAAAAGAGCTACAGAAATATTAAAACGATTAGAAGCTGATGCAAGTGTTCAGGTGGAAAATATAGAATTAAATACTCAAAAATCAAAAGATATACTTCCTCTTTATGAAGAACCTAAAATCATAGAAAAAGAAAGCGAAATAGAAAGAGAAATAAAAGATTTAGATATAAACAATATCACCCCTATTGATGCTTTAAACTTAATTAATAAATGGAAAAAATCATTATAATATTTAATTGTTAAAGTTATTAATATCTCATATACAAACAAATATAAAGTTATACTGTTTAACTTTTTAGAATAAAATATATATTGTAGAAGAAATATAAATACAAATTAAATTAATAATATATAAATCAAAAAACTTTATAATATATCTATAAAGAATAAAATAATTTTAATTTATTTATCATAAAAGTACAAAATATAACTTCATAGTTTATATAAACAGTATATATAAATATATAATCAATAATTGTTCTTATATAAATTCAATTTTATAATGTTATTAGCCGAAATTATACTATCCATAATGAGGTGTATCATGACTGAACAATACTATTACAAATCAACAACTGAAAGAGAATTTGACTGTGTAAAAGATGATGAAAGATTAATAGAAACTTTATCAGATAAAGGCTACACAGTATATGCTATTGCACAAAAATCTAATCAGCTTATACCATATCATGAGCACCCTTCTGAAGAAATGGTAATAGTATTAAGCGGTAAAGTAAGATATATAGTAGAAGAAGAAATCGTTGATTTAGAAGAAGGCGATATCATAAGAGTAAGAGCTCATTCTGTGCATTCTATGATAGGAATTTCTGAAAGCGGAATATCTAATTTACTTTTAGTATTCATTTAATCTTTTATAAACGAATAGTTTAAAAATATATTAATATATACCTAAACAGCTACATTTTGCCAATTTTATTTTTTATATTGTTATTATTTTCGGGGACTAGCCCCCGAACCCCCAGTTCTTTTACGACCGAAGGAAGTACTGTAAGTATTGGTATAAAAGAACCAAAAAAACTGCATTTTTAGTCTAAATCTAGGTTATACTCTACATTTAATACATATATTTTTAATATAAAGTTCTAGTAATTGCGTTTTTCGCTCTGCGTGCTGTAGGCAGCAACTTTGACGAAGTCCGCAGAGCGTGTGCGGCAAAAAAGTTGATAATATTACATAATGTCAGTAGTCGGCAAAATGAAATTGTTTCAGTATATACCAAATATATTTCAAATGTAAAAATTGAAATGGATTATTTATAATATAAAAGTATTAATTAAAAAAATTAATACAAATACTAAATTACTTGAAATCTTTATAAAGCATACTAGGCTGGACATCGGTATTATTTTGATATTTTGTACTTGTATACTCTTCATATTCCCCGTCTATAGTATGATAATAAAGTTGGGCTATTTCTACATTCGGATATATAATTATAGGTTTGATGCAGAAAATTTCTAAAGTCCAATAACCAGCAAATCCAACATCTCCGAAACCTGCAGTAATATGAATAAATATTCCAAGCCTTCCTATAGAAGAACGTCCCTCTATCATAGGTACAAATCTCTTTGTACTTGTATATTCTAAAGTTCTTCCTAAATATAATTCATTAGGTTTTAATTCATATCCCGATTCAGGTATTATTATTTCTTCTGCCTCATTAGGCTTTTTCATATCTAATACTTTATCTTTATATACTAAAAGTTTATTATGAAGTTTTACATTATAACTATTTGAATTTAATTGTTTTCTATTGAATGGTTCTATTATAATATCTTTACCTAAATTTTTTTCTATTTCAAGCCCTGATAAAATCATTTATTTATTTTCCTGCTATTTATTTTTAAATTATTTCACTTTATTTTTCGGTATTATTATAGTATAATTTATCACGTAAAATAAAATGATGGAGTTATTAAATGCTATCAATAAATTATAAAAATGTATTAGGATTTTTACAAGAACATGAATTGGAATATCTTGCAGAACATGCTAAATATGCCAATGAACTTCTTGAAAATCAAAAAGGTGCCGGCAATGATTTTTTAGGCTGGGTTAATTTACCAACTGAAGCTTTAAAAATGGTTAAAGAAATTGATGAATTGGCTAAAGAAATAAGAGAAAATGCTGAAGTGTTAGTATCTGTTGGTATAGGCGGATCATATTTAGGCGGTAAAGCAGTTATTGAATCATTTTTAAATCCTTTCTCTCAAGCAAAAAAAGGAAATACCCAAGTTATATATGCCGGTCATAATATGAACGGAGAGTATTTCAAACATTTATTGGACTATTTAGAAGGAAAAGATTTCTATATTAATGTTATATCAAAAAGCGGTACTACAACTGAGCCAGCTATAGCTTTCAGAATGTTAAAAGAATATGCTGAAAAAAGATACGGTAAAGACGGAGCTGCTAAAAGAATAATAGCTACTACAGATAAAGCTAAAGGTGCTTTAAAAACTTTATCTACAGAAAATAAATATAGAACTTTTGTAATACCTGATGATGTTGGCGGAAGATATTCAGTTCTTACTCCTGTAGGACTTATACCTATAGCTGTTGCTGGAATCAATATAGAAGAATTCGTTAAAGGATTCGATTCTATGGCAAAAATAACTAAAGAAATGGATTATAAGAAAAATCCTTCTATGCTATATGCTATGCTTAGAAATGCTCTTTATGCTAAAGGCTACAGCACAGAAATAATGGTTAACTATATACCTAGAATGCACTACATATCTGAATGGTGGAAACAATTATACGGTGAAAGCGAAGGTAAAGATAAAAAAGGTATATTCCCTGCTTCTGTTGATTTCTCTACTGACTTACACTCTTTAGGTCAATTCATACAAGACGGTAAAAGAGGATTATTTGAAACTGTTATAAGAGTTGATAAAGAAGATATTGACTTAACAATGAAAAAAGAAGATTCTGATTTAGACGGATTAAATTATTTAGATGGAAAAACTTTACATGAAATAAATAAATCTGCATTAGAAGCTACAGTTCTTGCCCATGTTGATGGAGGAGTTCCAAATATCATATTAGATATAGATAAAATCACTCCATTCACTATCGGAGAGCTTTTATATTTCTTTGAAAAGGCTTGCGGTATATCTGGTCACATGCTTGGAGTTAATCCATTCGATCAGCCTGGTGTAGAAGCATACAAGAAAAATATGTTTGCTATGCTTGGTAAAAAAGGCTACGAAGAAATGGGTAAAACTTTAAGAGCTAGATTAGAAAAATAATAAAATTATAAATAACAATAAAAAATAGGCTGATAATTTCTTATCAGCCTATTTCATTTTTAACTAACTTAAATAATTAAAATAAATCCTTAATAATTTCAGGATATTTTATACTATCTATTTTTTTATTCTCTGCCATATTATCAAATTCTGTTATATGCACCTTTATAGGATTAACCTGACTTCTGATATACTCTATAACAGATTCTGATACAAATATATCTTTCTTCACATTTATAATTATGAATGGTACTTTGAATCCTCTTGTATGAAATAACTCCACCTGCTCTAAAGAAGAATGTATAACATTTGAATCATACTCTACAACTGGTATTATATGAATTTCATTTTCTTTTTCTATATCCAATATTAAATCCATAAAATTATAATTCTCTTTTATAGGTTCATATAGGCATAATGATTCAAATACCATATAATCATAAATATCATTATTTTCGTATATTAAATCAGTAATATCTCTTTCATCTATTTTTGTGTTAATACTATGAAGCGGTGAAATACTTCCATTAGTAGCATAAGAAACAAATATTTCTGATGCTTTTAAATTAGTGGTATTTCTTATATATTCAGTGTCAAATAATTTATTGTCGCGTACTCCCATAACAAATGGCTTATAGTAGCATACACTTTTATCAAACAATTTTAATGATGATACTATATGAGAAGATATATAAGTTTTACCAACATAATTTTTATCTGATATTACACAAAACAGTTTCATTAAACACTACCCTTAAAATCAAATATCTTTAGCAGTTACTTTTATTTTATATTGAACTTTCTCACCAGGTTTCAAATTTATTTTCTTACAGCAAACTATAGTAGAATTTTGATAATTCATTTCAAGTTTATCAACAGCATCTGATATAGT
This sequence comes from uncultured Brachyspira sp., assembly GCF_944390845.1. GTDB lineage: Bacteria > Spirochaetota > Brachyspiria > Brachyspirales > Brachyspiraceae > Brachyspira > Brachyspira pulli. Next base: position 55,972 of record NZ_CALXRM010000008.1, on the reverse strand, counting down.
ATAATTAGGCATATATAAGAATGTAGTTTCTTCATTTGCTTCAAGAGATACTTTTACTTTTACATATCCTTCATCAACCATACCAATAGATTTGCCTTTATATTCAGAAGCTTCGCAAAGATTAGAAGATATTTTCTTATCATCTCCTATATAATATCTGTCCGGTTCCTGTCCTGCAAGCAATGTTATATTATTTTCTAATGCATATACAAATTCTGCATCTTCATTAGATTTATTTTGTATAATAGATTCAAGAGTGAATGTACCGTCTTTATCTATTACATATCTTTTCATCAAATAAATATCTTTGCCATTAACTTTAGAAACCTTATCATAAGAAATAGTAGCATAATCTTTATTTATTAAATTTTCTACTACATTATAATAAGACTTATAAAAATCAGCATCTTCTTCATATTTCATTAACTGGAATTCTTCAGCAGTAGGAATTTTATTCAAGAAGTGATCAACAGCAAATACTTTTTCGTTCTTATCGAATACCAAATATTTAGCTATTTTCTCATCAACTTTTTTAGCTATTTCATGTATTGATACATGCTCGCTGTCATTATTATCTTCATTAGCAGCATTTCTCATAGCAGCTATATGATATGCTTCTTCTCTTCTTTTTAAACAGTCTATTAAATTAATAGGAGTATCCTTTTTTAAATCCCATTCTATAATAGAACCGCTTAATCTATGGAAAATAATAGCAGATCTTTCACATGAAATTATAACTTCTTCTCTGCCGTCCATATCAAAATCTAAATGATGGCTTAAGAAATATTCTCTGCCGTATACTTTTTCTAATGATATAGATGTAGCTTTGATTAAATTAGCATAAGTAGCATGTCTTAAATTATTTAAATAAAGTCCTCCAAAAGTACCATGCCAATAAGGACAATTACACTGACCTTTTAATAAATAATTTAATGCTTCTTCTTTATCTTTATAATTAGATTCTGTAATCTCCCCTATCATATTAGAAACAAAAAGCATTCTTTTATTCATTCTGTTGCTTTCTGTATATTTAGTGAAATAATTTCTCCAGAAACCGCCTCTCATAAATCTAGTAATAATTTCATTTTCTTCTGATTTCTTCAATTCTTCTTGTTTTCTATGGAATTCATCTTGTATTTCAGCAGGCAAAACCCAAGTAAGCATTTCTTCATAAGAACCTGTAGGTATATATATTTTTGATACAGGAGGATATTTTTCCATATATTCACTGTATGTAGTAGTAATAATAGTATCCTTTTCTTTAGTTAAAGCTTCAAAGAATTTCTCAAGCCATTTATCTTCATAAACCCATTTTTGAGTACCAGGCCAATCTCCATATTTCTCACCATCATCATGAAGTACTACTACCCTATCGCCTTCCTCTGTAGCTATTGACTTTAAATATTCGATAGATTTCTCTACATCTCTGAAAGGTATTAAATAACGAAGTTCCTGAGATATTGGGAATATATTTAATTTATAATTTTCATTATCAGTAATGAAATAACCAAACATATTTTTAGTGTCTATACCTGTAGTTAAAAACTGTGAATCGTCTAACATTAAATATTTAAGTCCATTCATAGCTAAATTTTTAACTAATGTAGGTTCCCAAACTCTTTCAGCTATCCAAGCACCTTGAGGCACACAATTAAATCTGCTGTATATATATTTATTTAATCTGTCTATTTGTATATCTTTATCTTTATCTGGTATAGAAGGCATTATAGGTTCATAAAAACCGCCGCTTTGAAATTCTATTCTTTTTTCATCTGATAATTTTTTCAAAGCCTCTATATGTTCTGGGTGATTTTTTTCTATCCATTCTAAAAGACAGCCTGTATAGTGAAAATTAAATTTGATATCTTTATATTTTGCTAATATATCCAAAAAAGGCTTATAAGCTTTTTGATATGTGCTTTCAAATACAAAGTCAAAATTACCTACTGGCTGATGGTTATGATTTCCTAATATTAAATTAATAGTTTTCATGATGATGACCTGCTTAATTATAAATTTCCATATTATAGTGTCGTAATAATAAAAAATTTAATTAACATAATTCTATAATAAATGACCATTTTTGTAAAGCACATCATCTACAGTATTACTTCAAACAGTATTGACTTTTTAGCTTTTTTATTTATCATTTTAAATTATTAAAAAACTGATTTTTTTAATTATATTTTTTGATAAAATTTTATTTAAGGACTTTTTAATTTATGTGTGGAATAGTTGGATATATAGGTAATAATAATGCATCAGATATATTAATGCAGGGATTATCTTCTTTAGAATATAGAGGATACGATTCTGCTGGAATATCTATTGTTGATTCAAGAAATGATATTATTACATTTAAATCTGAAGGAAAACTTGAAAATTTAAAAAACATATTAAAAAATGAAAAAACATAGAATCAAATATAGGCATAGGTCATACAAGATGGGCTACTCATGGAGCTCCTTCCGATATCAATGCTCACCCTCATTTTACAGAAAGGCTTACATTGGTACATAACGGAATTATAGAAAATTATAAAGATATAAAAAATGATTTGATAAAAAAAGGATATAAATTCCTATCAGAAACAGATACTGAAGCAGCAGCTAATTTAATAGATTCATTATATGAAGGTGATCCTTTAACTGCTATAAAAAAGGCTTTAGATATTATAGAAGGTTCTTATGCATTCGCTATAATTTTTAAAGATGATATTAATAAATTATATGCCGTTAGAAAATCTGCTCCTTTGATAGCTGCTTTAGGTGAAAATGAAAATTTATTAGCTTCAGATATACCGGCAATATTAAAATATACAAATAAATATATTTTAATAGATGACGGAAATATAGCAGTTTTAGAAAAAAATAAAATAACTATATATGATAAAAATTTAAAAGAAAAAGATTATGAAGTACTAGAAGCAAATTGGACTGTAGAACAGGCTGAGAAATGCGGATATGAACATTTTATGCTTAAAGAGATTAATGAACAGCCTAAAGCTCTTCTTGATACAATAGAACCTAGAATAGTACATGGTATTCCTGATTTTTCAAGAGACGGAATCGAAGATGAAAGTTTTTGGACATTCTTTGACAGGGTTTATATAATAGGATGCGGTACTGCTATGCATGCCGCTATGATAGGAAAAAGACTCATAGAAGATAATTGCAGAATACCTGTAGAATGCGAAATAGCTTCAGAATTCAGATATAAAAACCCAATACTTACAGAAAAGACTCTTTCAATATTCATATTACAATCCGGAGAAACTGCTGATACTTTAGCTGCTTTAAATTTAGTTAAAGAAAGAGGATACAAAACTTTAGCTATAGTAAATGTTAATAGTTCTTCTATAGCTAGAAATGCTGATTATGTTATATATACTTATGCAGGCCCTGAAATCTCTGTTGCTTCTACAAAGGCTTATTCTGTACAAATGGCTATAATGTATTTAATAACTTTTAAAATCTTATCTGCAAGAAATATTAAAGATAATGATTATATAAAAACTCTAATAAAAAATTTACTTAATACAATAGATTCTGTAAATAAAGTTCTCACTATGAATGATGAAATAAAATCACTATGCTATGATTATAAAGAAGCTAACAGCATATTCTTTATAGGCAGAGATTTAGATTATTATCAGGTAATGGAAGGAGCTTTAAAAATGAAAGAGATAAGCTATATTCATTGCGAGGCTTATGCAGGAGGCGAACTCAAACATGGTGCTATATCTCTTATCACAGATAATACTCCTGTAATAGCATTGGCAATACAGGAAAAGATATTAAGCAAGATGATAAGCAATACAAAAGAGGTAATAACAAGAGGTGCTAATGTTTTACTATTTGTAAAAGAAGGTATTGATATAGATAAAGATTCATATAAAAAAATAGTTTATTTACCAAAAGTTGAAGATATGTTTATGCCTATAGTTTCCATAGTAGCATTGCAATTATTAGCTTATCATACATCTGTAATTAGAGGATGCAATGTTGATAAACCAAGAAATTTAGCTAAAAGTGTTACCGTTGAATAATTATAAAAATATGTAATATATAACTATAAATTATTATTATAATTGTAATTTTTTGTTAATTGATTTATTATTACATAATTATTAGAATACTATAACTTTAATACAAATAATATAAAGGAAGATATTTTGAGAACTATAAGACTTGATATAGAAACCAGAGAAAAAGATTTTTTATCTCCGGCAGCTGCATTTTCATCTGAAAGTAAAGGAACAGTATACCCTAGAGAAAAAGATGATATAAGAACAATTTATATGCAAGACAGAGATAGAATAGTACATAGTGAATATTTCAGGCGTCTTAAAGATAAGGCTCAGGTTATAATGCTTTCCGTAGGAGATTTCAGAACAAGATTAACTCATACTCTTGAAGTTATGCAAATAGCCAGAAGTATAGCAAGAGCATTAAGACTAAATGAAGATTTGACAGAGGCCATTGCATTTGGTCATGATTTGGGACATTCACCATTCGGACATGCAGGAGAAAAAGCTATATCAAAATATTTCAAAGGTTTTCATCATTCTTCACATTCTTTAAGAGTAGTGGAACATTTAGAAAAAGGCAAAGGACTTAATTTAAGTTTTGAAGTCAGAGATGGAATCATTAAGCATACAAAAGGTAAAACTGGAAAATTAATTGCAGATTCTTCTGGACCTTGCACTAATGAAGGTATGATTGTAAGGATATCCGACACTATAGCTTATGCTAATCATGATGTTGATGATGCTATTAGATACGGTCTTTTACAATATGATGATATACCAAAAGATATTACTAATGTACTTGGAAGCACTTATGGTGAAAGAGCCGACACTATGATTATGGCTGTTATAGAAGCCAGTATGGAAAAAATGGAAATAGATATTGATAAAAAAGTATTGAAAGCCATTAATGATTTAAGAGCTTTTATGTTCAAAAAAGTATATGAAAGCAAAGCTATACTTGAAGATGTAGAAAGAGTTAATAGAATTATATCTACAATATTTGAATACTTACTAAAACATAAAGAAATTATATTGGAAGATACTTTATTTAAAAAAGCTGATATTCCATATAATAGTGATGAAGAATTAGTAAAAGATTATGTAGCCCATCTTACAGATTCAGAGGCTATTAGTTTGCATAAAAAAATCACTTATGGAAAACTTAATTATATTTAAAATTTATATATTCAATAATAAAAAGTGCATGCATTTTATGTATACACTTTTTATTAAATATATTTCTTATAAAAATTATTGTATACCTAAAATCTTAAGCATTTCAGCTTCTATTGTTTTAATATCGCCTTTTGCTTCCTGAATAGTTTTGATTTCTGATCTTCTTTGTTCCAATAAATCTTCCTGACCTTGTTTATCTAAAGTAGACTTTTTAGCAAAATATGCATCGCTTATAAGTTTATCAGCCATTCTCAAAGTTCTGTCTGACACGATTGCTTTATCTGATGCATTTTCGGCCTTAGACATATCAAAGCTCGCATCAGTTTTTAAAGCTCCTTCAGGTACTCCATCAAGTATACTTCCTTTCCATTCCAATTTGGGCTGATAACTATATGTAATATAATTAAAAACTTCAGCATTATTTATTTTATTATTATCAATAAATATATCCAAAGCCTCATTAGCAATTTCATTTAACAAAAATATTTTATTTTTACCATCTTCAGTATATATTTTTTGAATACATTCTAAATTTTGAAAATCATTATTATTGATAAGCTGCCCTATTTCTGAATCAAAATCTATTTCCAAATTATCTTTCAAAAGTAAAGTATAATGTACTACACCGCCTCTTCCTCCTGTATAGTGATACTCGCTTGAAACCATTAATTCTTCTTTGCCGTCATTATCGATATCGCATAAGAAGAAAGATGGATAATGCAAAGACCAACGCGAATACATTGCTTCTCTTACATAATCTGAATATTCTTCTTCATTAAATTTACCAAAACTTATAAATTTAGAGTCTTTAGTATAATCTTTCAAATCATTTGTAGAAATTAAATTAATTTTGGCAGATTCTATATTATTTATATCTCCAAGTCTAAAATTATAATTTTTTATCTCTTCAAATGAAGCATATAAATTATCTTTTATAAACTCAGTATTATAATAATGTATATTTACCAGTCCGTTCATAGTGCTTTCAATTAAAAATGTATTCTTTTTAAACTCAAGTAAATTAAGATTGTTCCAGCCATTATAGGCATTATATGTATCAAGATTATAATAATTTTCATAATATGCTAAATACTCATTTATACTATCATCTGTTACCCTATTTTTTATATAAGTTCTTATATATTTGTTAATTATATTTGTATTGATTATTTCTGGTACTATATTTAATGAAGCTACACTAGCTGTACCTTCTTCTACAACTGAAGTTAAAGAATAATTATTTTCATTAAATAAATCTATATAGCCAGTATTTTTTACAATATATTTATAAAAACCATTATTATAGGCATCAATAACTAATTTTTCTGCCCTTAAAGAATCTGGAGCTTCTATTATATAATCAACTAATTTCATTTTATTGCTGTAAGCATTATCATCATCATACTTTTCTATCATCATAGATATATTAGTTCCGCCTGCTTTTTTCCATTCTGTTAAATACTTTTTTTCTTCTTCAAAATAATAAAATGAATCACAAGCAAAATGAGATAAGAATAAAGCTAAATAAACTTCAGCATCTTTTTTATTTAATTTTAATAATTCTTCTCTCGCTTTTTTTAATGCTAAATTTTGATCAACATATAAATATTCATCGACATAATAATCTGTAAAATCTTCATTGTACATATCCCAACTGCTGAATATTTCAATAAATGGATCATAATTAACATTTGATATAAACTCTATAGAATATTTTTTTCTTTCATCATCATTTGCAAATTTCCTATTAAGAAAATCAAAATTTCTTTTTGCATATTCATTATTTTCTCTTGCATTTTTAAGTTCTTCATCAAATTTAGTTTTATCTGCTCTAACACCTTTATAAACATATTTCATATCAAAGAATTCTTTTTTAGTTTCTATTTTTTGATTGTATGATGAAATTTGAGAGTTAGTATTTTGTTCTAATTGATTTGCTTCTTTGTTTCCGCCTCCGCATAAAATTACAGCTGTCATTAAAATAAATGCTGCAATTATAAAAATAACATTTTTCATATAGTACCCTCTGTATGTATTGTTATTTTTGTATCATAAATTAAAATTATAAAAAATTCAATTATAAAAAAACTTATATACCTAAACAAATATACTTTGTCAGAAATAATTTTTTTTAATTTTAAATATCTGCAGGGCTTTGCCCACTGCTAAGCACACAGAGTGCAGCTCTGCGTACTTCGTAGCACCCCACTTCTTTTGCGACTGAAAGGAGTGCCTGCGACCGAAGGAAGTCCTTTAGGGTGGTATTGCCACAAAGAAGCAGGCACAGCCCGCCTTTGGCGAAAGGCTATATTGGGCTTTAATTTAATAAATTATATTACATGTAAGACAACTTTAGTATGATTTAGTACCAATTTTATACCTTGCACTTTCGCAAAGCGTATCCGAGCTTGTCGAGGATATAGCTACTTTGGCAAAGTCCTCAGAGCGTATGCGGCGGGAAAAAGAACAATAAAAAAATTGACAAACTTAAAAATTTTCAGTATATACTATACATCAATTTTTATTTTGACAAACAAATATAATTTTAGTATAATACTTTCATTAGTTTCATAAATACAGAAAACTAAAAAACAATAAAAACGGAATAAATTTTGTATAATCAAAAACATTTAAAAACAATAGATAAAGCAATAGAAAAAGCAAAACTTCTATATGATAACTGTATATGCTGCGGACATATATGCAATGTAAATAGGAATAATAATAAAATAGGAAGATGTAAAATATTTGAAGATACTGATCATATAAAAGTAGCTTCTCATACTTTACATTTCGGAGAAGAACCTATGCTTGTAGGTGATGGAGGAAGCGGAACAGTATTTTTTTCAAGCTGTAATTTAGGCTGCGTATTTTGTCAGAATCATCAAATAAGTTCTGACGGAGTTGGAGAAGTAATAGATATTGAAACTTTAGCTGAATATTTTTTGGATTTAGAAAGACAAGGAGCAAAAAATATTAATTTTGTAAGTGCAACTCATGTTATATATCCAGCTTTGAAAGGATTAAAAATAGCTTTAGAAAAAGGACTCAATTTACCTATAGTATACAATACCAACGGATATGATACAAAAGAATTATTGGATTGTTTAGATGGTATTGTTGATATATATTTGCCTGATTTAAAATATGTTTTTGATGATAAAGCAGTAAAATATTCCAAAGCAGAAAATTATTTTAATGTAGCCATAAATGCAATAGAAATAATGAAGAAACAAGTTGGAGATTTAGTTCTTAATAACGAAGGAATTGCTCAAAGCGGAATAATAATAAGGCATTTAATACTGCCTAATAATGAATCAGATTCCTATGATGTGTTAATAGAATTAAAAGAAAGAGGTTTCTTAAACACTACAATATCATTAATGTCTCAATATAATCCAAAGTTTAAAGCTTGTGATTTTGAATCTATTAATAGGAAATTAAGCAAAAAAGAATATGATGATTTAGTAGATTATGCTCTTGACTTAGGATTTGAAAATTTATTAGTTCAGGAAATGGAAAGCTCAGAAAATTATTTACCTGATTTTACAAAGGATAAACCTTTTGAATAAGAGTTAATATTATATACCTAAACAACTATATTTTGTCAATTTTAGTTTTTTTAATTTTATTGTTTGTGGTGGCTTTGCCCCCACTCCCCCAGTTCTTTTGTTGGCACAAAGAACCAAAAAGCCTGCATTTATGGTCTAAATTTAGGATATATCCTATATTAATAAGTATTTTTAAAATATAAAGTTCTAATAATTGTGTTTTTTGCGTAGCGTATCCGAAGGATAAAAACTTTTTTGTGCAGCAAAAAAGTAGATAACATTTATATAAAGTGTATCAATTGACAAACTCTAAAATTTTAAGTATATACTAAAAATTTAATTTCTAATAAACTTAATATTTTTTATAATAACAATTTTTGATGAATCATAATTAAAAATTTAATTTAAAGAAATTATATATATTCTCTTTTGCTTTTTGTTCTAAAATTTCATCACTGCCCTTTATAGTTACATAAACCTCATCGCCTACTTTCAAATTAAGCTGCATAATTCCTATAATCTTTTTTATATCTTTTGAATTATTTCCTTTAATGATAGTAACTTCGCATTGGCTATCCTTTGCTATTTTAGCAAGATCGCTCAAAGGTCTGGCATGTATATTATTTGTATTATTTATAATATAATTAAAATCTGTCATAACACTACCCCCTCACTATTATTATTTTTCAATAAATACATCAAATTATCAAAAGTTTTATTTTCTATCAATTTCATAACAGTATTTTCATTTAATAAAAAGTCCACCGTATACTGATAAAATTTTTTCAAATTATCATCTTTATTGTTTGATATAGAAATTAAAAACACAACCTGAACATTATTTTTATACCATACAATAGGCTTATCCAATACAGCAACATATACAAAAGTTTTATCAGTTAAAATATCGAATGGATGCGGAATTGCAACTAAGTTTCCAAAATCTGTTTCTGATAAATATTCCCTTTTCATAACTGAATCATAAAAATTATCCGGTATATCTATATATTTTTTTATATCAATACATATATTTTTTATTATTTCATCTCTTGTATTGCCTTGAATATTTAGTGAGAATAAATCTTCATTATAATAATCATGTAAGAAATCATTCTTTGATAATTCCAAAGCATTTTTAACATTTATAATATCATTAGTTTCCAAGAAAAGACCTATCTGTACAATAGGAACAGGAACTTTAAATGCTATTGGAACTGTTGAGAATATATAATTTATCTTTGAAAAATCGAAATCTTTAAGCATTATTAAATCGGTTGTATAAATATTATCTATATATTCACCAAATTCCTTTTTATATTTATACATAAGTAATTTTGAAGTAGTCTTACCGCTGCCGCAAACTATAAGAATATTGATTTTACTTTTATGATCATTATTTTCTTCTAATGCTATTTGAAATAACAAAGCTAAATACCCTATTTCATCATCTGGTATTTCTTTTTTATAATAACTTTTCAAAACTGTATTAGCCTCGGAAGCTATCAAATAAGCTAATCCGTAATTACTTTTTATATCGCAAAGCATAGGATTTTTTTGCAATACATTATATCTTATTCTTATATCGAATGGTATCATGTGGTGATTCAGTAAAAGTCTTAAATTAAGATTATTTCTTAAATCTATTTTTAAATTATTAAATACTAAATCAAGCATTTCATGAACTATATTATCTAATTTATTTTGTATTATAAAATTAGGATTATCAGAAGATATTAATAAACTCTTTGAAGCTATATGTATTGCTACAAATATTACTTCCGTATCATTAAATTTTATACATATTTCTTTTTCTAATATTGCAGCTAATTTCTTTGCCAACTCCAATTCTTCATCTTTTATATCTTTAAGCACATCTTCATTATATGAATTAATTACTCTATTATTTTTTATTCTTTCTGCTGAAACTGATATATATTGTATAAAATTTTCTAAATTGATTTCGGATAATTTAATATCATTATCTTTAATAAAATTAATAATTACATTCTCTACCAATTTATTTTTATATATTTCATCATCTATTTGCTGTTTTAAATAGTAGTCTATAATACAATTTCTAATATCAAATTCGGTTCCTATTAATTTGATGCCGTAATTAGGTCTTCTTTCTATTTTTATATTATAATATTTAATATTATCTTCTATAAGTTTTAGGGTATTAGTTAAAGTAGTTTTTGATATATCAAGTGCTTCGCTTAAAGTATCAGATTTAATATATTCATCATTGTTTATTAAATATTCAAAAATATATTTTACTCTATATTCAAAATCATTTACCATATTAGAATTAAAGTTAATGGCTTTAATATCTTTATTATCATCGCATAATAATATATATCCATATCTTGGCTTGGATACTATTTTTATTCCAGTTTTTTCAAACTCATTATTTAATTCATGAATTTTTATTCTTATTGTTTTTTCACTAACATTAAGCTCTTTTGCCAATCTTTCAGCTGTTATATAGGAATTAGCTGATAATATAGATAATATTTCTTTAACATATTTACTTTTCATACTATATATTATACACCATTTAACGCCATAATCAAACAAAAAACTACCAGATTAATATAGAACTTTTAACGTTTGAGTTATTATAAAAAAATGGTAATCTACTATCATAAAATAAAACTAGAGAGGTTTAATATGACAAAAATTTTATTATTATGTTCAGCAGGCATGTCTACTAGCATGGTTGTAAAAAAAATGAAAGAAGCAGCTGCAAAAAAGAATATAGAAGCAGAAATTGAAGCTGTAAGCACTGCTAGATTTTATGAATTATTAGACAGTTATGATGTATTCTTACTTGGACCACAAGTTAAATTCCAAAAAGCAGAATTCCAAGCAAAAGCTAAAGAAAAAAATAAACCATTAGATGTTATAGACTTCAAAGATTATGGTACTATGAACGGTGAAAAAATATTAGATTTCGCTTTAAGTTTAAAAGTAGAATAATAAAACAGCAATCAAACAATACAAAAGATAAATATTTATAGGATTAAAATAAATTGTAATAGGATTAATTATTTATGAGAGAATTAGGTATTTCTATTTATCCATTTCATTCAAAAATGGAAGATAACAAAGCTTATGTGGATTTAGCTTCTAAATACGGTTTTACTAGATGTTTTATGTGCTTATTATCAGTAGAACATTCTAAAGAAGATATTATTAAAGAATTTTCTACTATAATAAATTATGCTAAAGACAGAGGTATATACACAACTTTAGATATATCTCCAGCTGTGTTTAAACATTTAGATATATCTTATGATAATTTAGAATTCTTTTATAAATTAGGAGCTTGGGGAATAAGATTAGATTTAGGATTCAGCGGCAATGAAGAAAGTTTAATGACTTATAATGATTATAATTTAAAAATAGAACTAAATATGAGCAACTCTACTTCATATATAGATACTATAATGAATTATTATCCTAACAGAGAAAATTTAATAGGTTGTTACAATTTTTATCCTCATGCATACAGCGGATTAGACAAAAAGCTATTTATTGAAAGTATGAACCGTTTTAAAAAACATTCAATAAAATCATCAGCTTTTGTTAATGCCAAAGAAGCAACTTTCGGACCTTGGCCTGTAGATGATGGTATATGTACTTTAGAAGAACATAGAAATCTTCCTATAGAATTACAAGCTATGGAATTATTCTTCTTGGGTGTTGATGCTGTATTTATCGCTAACTGCTATGCTAATGAAGAATCTTTTAAAAAGCTTCAAAGTTTAGATAAAAGATTAATAACATTAAAAGCTAAATTAGTAGATAATATCCCAGAAATAGAAAGAAAAATTATCCTTGAAGAACTTCATCAAAACAGAGCCGATGCTAGTTCATATTTTATCAGATCATCAAATCCTAGAGTAAAATATAAAGGAAATAACTTTAAAATATTTAATCCTATTACAGACATTAAAAGGGGAGATATACTTATAGATTCTTCAGAATATGGTACTTATGCTGGAGAATTGCAAATAGCATTAAAAGATATGAAAAATACTGGAAGAACAAATATTGTAGGTAAAATTGAAGAAAAATATTTATTCTTATTAGATTATATAAGCATGTCCCAAAGATTTAAAATTACAGAATAATTTCACTTAAATCAAATATACAAAATTACATCTTGCAATCCCTAATTTCTTTATATTGCAAGATGTTTTAATTATTAAAAAAATAAAAAAATATATATAACAATTTAATTATGGAGAGTAAATCATGAATGATAAATTAATGGCTATCATAGAAAATAAGGTTTTGCCAATAGCTTCTAAAGTGGCAAGCAACAGATATTTAAATGCAATTAGAGATGGTTTTGTGTTTTCAATGCCTTTTGCAATAGTGGGTTCCTTTATACTTCTTATTTTTAACTTACCACTTACAGATAAAAATACATTTTTGTATATGGAATGGTATACTAATTTAATGGCTGCCTTTAAAAATGACTTAATACAGCCTTTTTATGTTAGTATGGGTATAATGGCACTATTTGTAGCTTACGGTATAGGTTATTCATTATCAGGACATTATCAGCTTAATTCTGTAACAGGCGGATTTTTATCATTATATAGTTTTTTAATAGTATCTGCAAAAGTAGAATACGTTACTATAATAGAATCAGTAGCAAAATCTTTTTTAGTAAATGCTGATACTTCAATACTTGCTATGGATGCTAGATATATGGACTCAAAAGGATTGTTTGTAGCCATTATATTCAGTATAATATCCATAGAAATATTCAAGGTATTGGTACATAAAAAAATGATTATAACTTTACCTGATTCTGTACCTCCAGCAATAGCAAAATCTTTTGAATTGATAATACCAGTTTTTGTTGTAACAGTATTATTCCAAGCTATAAACTTAATAATACAAAAGAATTTCTTGATAATGGTTCCTGATTTAGTTATGAAAATATTTGAACCATTATTACATGCTTCTGACTCTTTACCTTCAGTAATATTAATACTATTCCTTATACATTTATTATGGTTTGCTGGTTTACATGGTACTAACATATTAGGTGCTATAGTATCATCAATTACAGCATATAATATAGCTGTAAATCAAACAGCATTACAAGCAGGAGAAGCTATTACAAAAGTTTGGGCTGGAAGTTTCTTTGACTGTTATGCTTTGATGGGCGGTGTTGGTACTACATTAGGATTAGCAATAGCTATGGTAAGAAGTAAAAATGAACATATTAAATCTATTGGAAAAATATCTATTGTACCTGCAATATTTAATATAAATGAACCTATAATGTTTGGAACACCTGTAGTAATGAACCCTGTTTTAATGATACCTTTCATATTTGTTCCAATCATTAATGCATCAGTAGCATTTATATTGACAAAATTAAATATTATAGGTCATATTGTAGCATCTGTTCCTTGGACAACACCAGGTCCTTTAGGTGCTTTACTTGCTACTAATTTTAATTTTGGCTCTATGATATTAAGTTTGGTATTAATATTTACTTCTTATTTAGTATATATACCTTTCTTAAAAGCTTATGAAATATCTTTGGAAAGAGAAGAAGCAAATAATAAATAAATTAATGAGGTTTTTATAATATGAAACAATATAAGTTTAAAGACAATTTTTTATTTGGAAGCTCTACATCAGGACCTCAAAGCGAAGGTTTCTATGATAAAGCTAATAAAAGTATATGGGATTATTGGTTTGAAATAGCACCAGAGAAATTCCATAATCAAGTAGGCCCTGTATATACATCTAATTTCTTTAGAGATTATAAAGAAGATATAAAATTAATAAAAGAAACTGGTCATAATGTTTTGAGAACTTCAATACAATGGAGCAGAATAGTAAAAGATTTCAAAACTTTAGAATTAGATGAAAAAGCAGTTGAGTTTTACGGCAATGTTATAGATGAACTTATAAAAAATGATATAGAACCTATAATGTGCTTATACCATTTTGATATGCCTTTAAAACTTCAAGAAATAGGCGGCTTTGAAAACAGAGAAGTTGTAGAATTATATGCTAAATATGCTGCAAAAATGTTTGAACTATATGGTGATAAAGTAAAAAAATGGTTTACATTCAATGAGCCTATAGTTGTTGCTGAAGGCGGATATTTATATAAATTCCATTATCCTGAAGTAGTATCATTTAAAAGAGCAGCTCAAGTAGTTTATAACATGAACTTAGCTAGTGCAAAAGCTGTAAAAGCATTTAAAGAATCTGGAAAAACTGGAGATATAGGAATTATATTAAATTTAACTCCTTCTTATCCTAGAGATGAAAACAATGAAGAAGATTTAAAAGCTTCACATATATGCGATTTATTATTTAATAGAAGTTTCTTAGATCCTGCTGCTAAAGGAGAATTCCCAGAAGATTTAGTAAAATTCGTAAAAGAAAATGATCTTACTCCTATATGTGAGGAAGGCGACAAAGAAATATTAAAAGAAAATACAATAACTTTACTTGGAATAAATTATTATCAGCCTAGAAGAGTTAAAGCAAGAGAAACTAAATTTGAATCAGATACTTTAATGCCTGAAAATTTCTTTGAACCTTATGAAATGCCTAACAGACTTATGAATCCATACAGAGGCTGGGAAATATACTACAAAGGTATTTATGATATAGCTAAAAATATACAAAATAATTATTCTAATATGAGATGGCTCATAACAGAAAATGGAATGGGCGTTGAAAATGAAGAAAGATTTATAAAAGACGGCGTAGTAGAAGATGATTACAGAATAGAGTTTGTAACAGAACATTTAAAATGGCTTCATAAAGGCATAGAAGAAGGTTCTAATTGTCTTGGATATTTAATGTGGACACCTATAGACTGCTGGTCTTGGCTTAATTCATATAAAAATAGATATGGATTTATTCGCTGCGATTTAGAAAGCGGTAAAAAAACAATAAAGAAATCAGGACATTGGTTTAAAGAACTTGTAAAAAATAAAGGCTTTGAAGCTTAATTTTTAATAAATCATTGGAGGTATAAATATGTCAAATAAATTAAAAATAGCTACTATTGGAGGAGCTTCTTCATATACTCCTGAAATTATAGAAGGATTTATAAAGAGATACGACAAATTGCCAGTAGATGAACTTTGGCTTGTTGATATAGAACCTTCAAAAGAAAGATTGGAAATAGTAGGAAATCTTTCAAGGAGAATGATAGAAAAAGCGGGATTAAAAGATAAATTCAAAATCTTCACAACTTTAGATAGAAGAGAAGCTATAAAAGATGCCAGCTTTGTAACTACTCAGTTAAGAGTTGGTTTATTAGATGCTAGAATAAGAGATGAAAGAATACCTTTAAGCTACGGCATGATAGGTCAGGAAACTAATGGTGCTGGCGGATTTGCTAAAGCATTAAGAACTATACCTGTAATATTTGATATTTGTAAAGATATAAAAGAATTAGCTCCAAATGCTTATCTTATAAACTTTACTAATCCATCTGGAATAGTTACAGAAGCAGTTTTGAAATATCACCCAGAAATAAAAATGATAGGCCTTTGTAATGTTCCTGTAAACATGAAAAAAAGTGTAGCAGAAATATTGAATGTTCCTGATGAAGAAATTACTTTCGTTGCCGGAGGAGTAAATCACTTCTTATGGGGAAGAGAAGTAATACATAAAGGTGTTGATAGAACTCAGGAAGTTTTAGAAAAATATTTAGATGGTTTTGAAAACGGTCCTGCTAATATCAATACTGAAATAGCTTGGATAAAAGAACAAGTACTTGATACTAAAATGATACCTTGTCCTTATCATAGATACTACTATCTTACAGATGAAATGCTAAGAGAAGAATTGGCAGAATTTAGAGATGGTAAAGGTACTAGAGGAGAACAAGTAAAAGATATAGAGAAAAAATTATTTGAAATATATAAAAATCCAGATTTGAACACTAAGCCTAAGGAATTAGATAACAGAGGCGGAAAATATTATTCTGATTCTGCATGTGAGCTTATAAGTTCATTATACAACAATGCCGGTACTGAAATGATAATATCTACAAGAAATAACGGTACTATAGATTGTTTGCCAGATGACTGTGCTGTTGAAATTACTGTTAATGTTTATAAAGATGAATTAAAACCTCATAAGCAAAAGCCATTCCCTATTGAAGTAAGAGGATTATTACAGCTTATGAAAAACTTTGAACAATTAACAGTAGAAGCAGCTGTTCATGGAGATTATGGTAAAGCACTTCAAGCATTAACAGTTAATCCATTAGTTGTAAGCGGAAGAGTTGCTAAAACTGTACTTGATGAAATAATCAAACAAAATAAAGAATATTTACCACAATTTTATAAAAATAAATAATTTATATTAGGAGATTAAATATGACTGAAGAACAAGAAAAATTTATGGAAGAAAATGTATTTCCTATTATTAGTTTAGCAGGAGAAAGTAAAAGTTTAGCTTATGAGGCTTTAAGACTTGCTAAAGAAAAAAAATTCGAAGAAGCAGCTGAAAAAATTAAAGAAGCTGATGAAATAATGTTAAAATCTCATGAGTTCCAAACTAATTTAATAACTAGGGAAGCAGATGGTGAGAAAATAGAAATTACTATGTTATTCGTTCATGCACAAGACCATTTAATGACTGCTATGAGCGAAAAAAATCTAATAAAAGAAATGATAAGTTTATTAGAAATAAATCATAATAAATAATCTTGCTTTTAAGCCATTCTATTCAATAAAAAAAGGGACTTAAATTAAATATTTAAGTCCCTATTATTTTTTATAATATAAATATTTAATTTCATGCTAATAAATCTCCTTTATGGCTTATGCATAGTTCTAATGAATTAGTTAATTTTATTCTATAGAAATTTATTCT
Source organism: uncultured Brachyspira sp. (assembly GCF_944390845.1). Taxonomy (GTDB): domain Bacteria; phylum Spirochaetota; class Brachyspiria; order Brachyspirales; family Brachyspiraceae; genus Brachyspira; species Brachyspira pulli. The sequence goes on along the minus strand of NZ_CALXRM010000008.1, from coordinate 38,332 downwards.
TTTATTTATTTCAAATATACTAGCATTATTATATCTTTTCATTATGGATTTTACTTTATTAGCTATATTTCTTGGAAGTACATTTTCTTTTATCATATCATCACTAATTATATAATTCCAATCTCCATTTTTATCAAAATTAATATAAGTTCCATTTGATAATTTCACTTCATATTCATCTTTTATTTTATCAATATATACTATTTTAACTTTACCAAAATAGCATTCTATGAATCTTTTTGCGTTTTCAGGCAATTTACTAGGTGTTATTTTTATAAAAAGGTTTAATGTATTAGTCATAATGTCCCTCCCATTGGGTATGTAAATTATCTTTACAATTATATTATACTAAATTGTAAGTTTTTGGCAATATTATTTTACAATAATTTTACATTATTTTTACATTTTTACTAGTTTTTAACCATATAATAATACATATAACACAAATATTATTTTAATTGTAAATTTTATGTAAAAATATTGATAAAATTACCAATTATGAAAAATCTATATCTTATTATCTTGCGGTCTTTTTCAAAATGTGATATTCTATTTTTTCAGCTTGATAATAATTACTGGAAATAACAATGGAAAACTTTAATGAAACATTAGACTATATATACTCATTTATGGGAAAAAAGACATTACATAAAAAGAATTTAAATCATATAAATAATGTAAAAGAAATATTAAAAGTTTTAGGATATAAACAAACATTCAAAGTTATACATATAACAGGAACTAAAGGTAAAGGCTCTACTACATTAACATTATCAAAAATGCTTTCATCTATAGGATACAAAGCAGGAGCATTTACATCTCCGCATATAATTAATGAAAGAGAAAGAATATCAATAAACGGTGAATGGATTAGTGAAGAAGATTTCATTAATATCACTAAGAAAATTAAAAATATTATTGAAAGCAATAAAATATACAGCAATATCACAGTATTTGAAATATTTACAATAATAGGTTTATACTATTTTTATATAAAAAGCGTGGATTACGCTTGTATTGAGGTTGGAATAGGAGGAAAACTCGACTGTACTAATATAGTTGATTCTTGTATAAGTATATTAACTTCTATTTCTTATGATCATATGGAAATATTAGGATACACTATAGAAGAAATAACAGAACAAAAGGCAGGCATTATAAAACCAAATTCAACAGTAATATCAGCTTATCAGGAAGAAAATTCTATCAAAATAATAAAAAATATATCAAATGAAAATGAATGTAAATTATATGTATTCAAAAAAGATTTTGATGCTGACATAATATTAAACAGCAATGAAAAACTAGAATTCGTTTATAAAGATAATGGTAAAGAATATAATTTTTCCACTACCCTTTTAGGAGAACATCAAGCTGAAAACATTTCTTTATCTTTCAAAGCATTAACAATACTTTTAAAAAATGATAATAACTGCACAGAAAAAAATATAAATAAAGCTATTAATTCATTGAAAGATTTCCATATAAATGCAAGACTATCATTCATTCAAAAAAATCCTGATATAATAGTTGATGGTGCTCATAATGCTCAATCATTGGAAAGAGTATTAGAAACTATATATAAATGGTATGATAATATAGTAATACTGTTTGCCCCATTGAGTCAGAAAGACATAAAAGGTATGGCTAATGTTTTAAAACAGCATGATTCTATTATAATATTAAGCTCGCCTGATAATATATCTTATAAAGAAACAGACAGTTATAAAACTTATGAATATTTAAAAGATAATGACAATGTAAAACATATACCAGATTTTAAAGAGGCAATTGAGAATATCAAATCAATAAATAAGCCATTACTTGTAATAGGCTCATTATACACAGCAAGTGAATTTATAAGCATATACAAAAAATAGTATATACTGAAACGATTTCATTTTGCCGACTACTGCACATTATGTAATATTATCAACTTTTTTACCGCACAAAAAAGTTGCAAAAAACGCAATTGCTAGAACTTTATATTAAAAATATATGTATTAAATGTATGGTATAACCTAGATTTAGACTAAAAATGCAGTTTTTTTGGTTCTTTTATACCAATAAAAGAACTGGGGTATGGGGCAAAGCCCCAGATATAAAAACAAAAATATAAATTTATTTTTGACAAAATATAGTTGTTTAGGTATATACTAAGAATTTTTAAGTTTGTCAATTTTTTGTTGTTCTTTTTCCCGCCGCATACGCTCTGCGGACTTCGTCAAAGAACCCAAAAGTGCAAATATAAAATTAGTATTAAATCATACTAATTATGTTTTACATATAAGATAAATTACTAAATTTAAGTCGAAATGCAGCCTTTCGCGAAGCGTATCCGAGTTTATCGAGGATATAAGCTTCTTTGTGGCAATACTTACAGTATTTCCTTCGGTCGTAAAAGAACTGGGGACTGCACTCTGCGTGATTCGCAATGGCAAAGCCCTGCAGATATTTAAAATTCAAAAAAATTATTTCTGACAAAATATAGTTGTTTATGTATATATAAAAATAGGGATATATACGAATATATATCCCCATAAGTTTGTTATAAAACTTTTCGTAAATGTATGGCTTATTCTTTATTTAGTCAATTATGAATTTACAGTCTATTTTACAGACTATACTATTTTCTACAAAATTATTATAATATATAACAATTAAGTTTTGTATGAATATACAAGTAAAATATTAATGACTTAAAGAATCTTTCAAAGAAAATTTTTGAGATTAATTTTATAAGGATTTTATATTGTGAAAAATTATGTAATATAGAAAAGGAATTTTCTAAGAAAAATATTGTTAAATTCATCTTACTAACTTTCATAAACCCATTAGCAGTATAACAATATTTAATATAAAAGTCAATATATAATTTTAAACTATTCCTTGATATTTATTTATAATTGCAATAGTTCTTTTAGAAGCACCATTATTCTGTATTAATAAATTATATCCCTTTTCAGCCAATGAATTTCTTAATTCTTCATTGTCATAAAGTTCTTTTATAGAATCTGCTAATTTATCTTTATCATAACATGTAACTACCGCTTCTTTCATATACTCATAAATTTCAATAAAATTATACATATATTTTCCAAGTATAACAGGTTTCTTAAAATAAATAGCTTCTAATATATTATGTCCGCCCATAGTACCCATAAAAGTACCGCCCATTATAACCAAATCAGAAAGTTTATACCAATTTAACAATTCACCTATAGTATTTATAATAATACCATCTTCTGAAGACTTTTCATAATCTGTATAAAGAGGCAAATCATATCCTAACTTTTCTGCTTGTTTCTGTATATCTTCTCCCCTATTAATATCTCTAGGAACTATAACTATATATACTTTATCTTTCAAATCAAGAGAATTAATCGCTTTTAATATTAACTCTTCCTCTCCTGCATGTGTACTTCCGGCAGTTATTATAAATTTATTAACAGGTATTGTATTTTCCAACTCATCTATCTTTTTCTCATCAGCATAATAATTCATGTCATATTTTAAATTACCTGTAACTGTGATAAGAGATTCAGGCATACCTATTGTGATCATATTTTCTTTATCTATGCTGCTTTGAGCTAGAATTTTAGTATACATATTAAAATATGGCTTGAAAAAGAATTGGAAATTTTTATATCCTTTTAATTCCTTTTTTCCTATTCTTCCATTAATCATATATAATGGTATAAGTTTTTTATGAAGCATGTATATTAAAGTAGGCCATATTTCTATTTCTGCTATCATTACATATTCTGGAGAAATTAAATTGATAAGCTTATTAATCATATGCGGATAATCTAATGTAAGATAGAATAATTCTACCTTATCACCATAATTTTTTCTTGCTATATCGTATCCGCCAACTGTAGTTGTTGATAAATAAACATTATATCCCTTGTCTATTAATGTAAATACTATTTCTTTGACTGCAACTATTTCACCAACACTTACAGCATGTATCCAAACTGCATTTTTGTTATTCTCTTTAGGATATATAAAACCTAATCTCGATAAAGAACCTTTTCTAATAGGTTTATTAAATAACATTAGAATTGAAAACACCAAAAATATTAATGGATAAAATAAATACATTAAAAATACATAAATAGTATATATTATCAACACTGTAAAATCCTAATTTTAAGAACGTTTTTTACAAACCAATATAAAACATTCTGCTAATTTTTTATTATCCTCATTTGTCTTTACAATACCGCGTTTTTGCTTATGATTAAATGGAGTAACACTTCCGCTATTTTGATTATAACATTCTAAAATATCACAATAATCGCTAAGCAAAGAAGTAATTTGTTCATAATTATAATCTCTAACATGATATTTAGTCTTTCCAAATAAATGCTCACTCCAAGCATTAGGAGTAGAAACAATATAAAGTCCGCCGTCTTTTAATACTCTAAGAACTTCTTTTACCTGACCTTTATCATCTTCAACATGTTCTATAGTTTCAAATGAAGTAACAACATCAAATGTTTTATCTTCAAAAGGAAGATTTAATATGCTTCCTTGTAAATATTTTATGCCGGCTTTATTGCCGTATGTGAAATTAGCATATTCTACTGCCATTTCATCTAATTCTACACCTGTTATATCAATACTGTTTATTTTGGATTTCATATTGAAAGCACCGTATCCAGTACCGCTAGCTACATCTAATACTTTATTATTCTCTTTCAAATACTTAGAAGCAAATTCATATCTGTCTAAATGGAAATCACATCTATCAGGCTTAAACAATTCCTTTCTATTAGCATCCATTCTTTCGCCTGCATTTTTCTTAAGCCATTTTATATATTTATCTTCTCCATTAACATCTTTTTTATCAAAGAAATCAAATAATCCCATAATATCCTCTTAAATAAATTAACAATTATAATTAAACTATACTTATAATAGTTATTACTATTATAATAATGTATATTAATGCTGAAATTCCTGCCTTTACAATAGCATGCTGTTTCCTAGTACCCCATTCGCATTTTAAAGATACAATAATAAAAGAAATAAATAATAATATTTCTATTATATTTATTATCCAAAAAACAGTTCCATATACTCCTGCCTTTAATTCATTATGGCTAAGTATATAACAAGCTGCTATAGGAAATAGCATAAATATTGAGGCATTAACTAACTTATGTATTAAAATATATTTATTCATAGACTAAATTATACTAAATAAATGTATTATGTCAATTAATTAATAAATCAATTTATATAATTTTTTAATCAATCATTCTGATATAATATTTTTCAAATTTTTATATATATCTTTCAAAGTAGTTTTTTGAAGTTCTTTTTCCATAACATTTTGAACATTATCCAATTTAGGCTGTAATATATTATTGATATTATTTCCTACAGGACATTTTTTATTTGGATTTTCATGAAAACTGAAAAGCTTATTATCATCTAAACTTTCAACTGCATTAAATATATCTAATAATGTAATATTTTCTATTTTTCTATTTAAAGAAATTCCGCCTGTTCCTCTTTTAACAGTAATAATATCTGCTTTTTGTAATTGTATTAATATATTTCTTATAATAACCGGATTAACATTTACACTATTAGATATAAGATTTGATGTAATTTTTTTGTCTTCGAATTCTAATATGCATAATAAAGTATGAACTGCTATTGTAAACCTTGAACTAATCTTCATTATAAAATAATCCTTAAAACTATTTAAAAATTATAATCTATTTATAATCTTAATGCAAATACAAAAGAATTTACTATTATTATTGTTAATAAATATATAAAAGAAATATAATTTCAGATATTGGTATTTAAACTAAAAATATTATTTATTCTTTAAATCATTATAATTATCAGTCATAATTTTATACCAATAATCTAATTTTGCATTATCATCACCTTCTATATCTTTAAAATAGAAAGGTTTTAAAAATCTAACTTTAATTTTTTTGAAAGGATGTATTGTCATTGTTCTTGCTTTCATAATGCTTCTTGTTCCATATATGACAACAGGCAATACTTCTACATCAGGACATCTTTCAGTTATTTTTAATATACCTCTTTTAGGCTTTTTTATTTCACCAGTTTCACTTCTTGTACCTTCAGGATATATAACAACACTGGTATTATTTTTTAATCTGTCTTCCATATCATCTATAGATTTAACAGCACCAACTGTACCCCTTTTTACAAAAATATAATTTGCAAGAGACATACCGGCCCCTATTAAAGGTACCTTTCCATAAGTATCTTTGGATACAAAAGCATAAGACTTTTTAAATATACTAAAACATGCAAATATATCAAATGCACTTTGATGATTTGGAGTGAGTATATATGTTTTATTAGGATCATAATTTTCTTTTCCTTCTACTTTAAATGAAATAAAAGCCATTTTCATTAATCCTCTGCCCCAAAATTTTGCCATAGTATGTACATAATATCTAGCTTTTCTCTTACTGAATATTCTAATAAACGGATAAACAGGAAATGCTATAATGACGCATATCAAAGTATAAATAACACTTAATAAAAAATAAATTAAACTAAATATAATCATACTATATAGTTTACATAAAAATAAAAAATTATCAATATATAACTTGATATATTAATGACTGTTTGATATAATCAAGTCAATTATTTTTGAAGTTTTAATTTAATCGTATGAATAATAATACTAAAAAACAAATAGGAATTATAGTTAATACATTAAGAGGGGATCCTGCTTGTATTCTAAAACATATTGATAAAATATTAAAAAAATATGATATAGAAGCTATCATAATATACTATGACATATCCTCTTACATAAATATAAAAAAAGCTACAAAAGAATTAAAAGATGTATCTATGCTTATATCTATAGGCGGCGACGGAACTTTATTATCAGCTTTAAAAATAGCTATAAAATATGATATATCTGTTTTACCTATATATAATGGTACATTAGGTTTCATTTCAGAAATTCCTCCTGAAGAAGCATACTTAATATTAGAAGAATATTGTGAAGGTAAAAAAACTCTATATGAAATAGAAAACAGAACTTTATTATCTGTCAATATTTATTCAACCGAAAAAAATACATCAAAAGAATACCTTGCAGTAAATGAATTAGTTTTAAGCAAATGCGACGGCCGAGCTATATATATAAATATTATAATATCCGGTAAATTAATATCATCAATAGTAGGCGACGGAGTGGTAATAGCTACACCTACAGGATCAACTGCTTATGCTTTAAGTGCAGGAGGCCCTATATTATCACCAAATATTGATGCTATATCTTTTGTTCCTATAGCACCGCATTCATTAACATTCAGACCGCTTGTAATTCCTAAAGATGATACTATAGAATTAGAATTGACAGAAAAATCACTTAAAGCCATGGTAACTATAGACGGTTATGATATATGCCAATTCAAAAATCATGACAAAATAAAAGCAAAAATAAGCAATAAAAGCTGCTATATATTCCAAAGTGCAAACAGACTATTTTATGACATACTTCGCAATAAACTCAATTGGGGTAGATAATGCTTAAATATCTTGAAATAAGAAATTTCGTTTTAATAGATAAATTAAAAATAAACTTCAGTAAAGGCTTCAATGTACTTACTGGGGAAACTGGTGCTGGAAAAAGTATTATAATTAGTGCCTTAGAATTAATTACAGGAGAAAAAGGATCTACTAGAATGGTAGGCCCTAATGGCGATAGACTTATTGTTACTGGAAATTTTCAGCTTCAGTCATCTTATGATATAGTAAAAAATAAATTAAAAGAATGGAATATAGAACTTGGCAGTGATGAATTAACTATAAAAAGAGAAATAACAAGAGACGGAAAAAGTAAATCATTTATAAATAATACCGGTGTAAAAGTTGCTGAATTAAAAGAACTTGGAGATTTAATAGTTGATATTCATGGACAGCATGAACATCAATCACTTTTCAATCCTGCAAATCATTTGAATTTTTATGACAGTTATTTAAATATAGACGAAAAACTAGAAAATTATAAAAATCATTATTATAAACTAACAAAACTAATAAAACAATATAATGAAATATCTCAAAATAAAAATACTATATTAAAAGAAAAATCATTTTTAGAATATGCAATAGATGAAATAGAAAAAGCAAAATTAAAACCAAATGAAGATGAAGATATAAAGAATGATATTACTATGATGTCAAATGCTGAAAGCATAGCTTCATCTCTTTCTTCTATAAATAAAGATATATTCGGAAGCGAATCCGGAGCTTATACAAAATTGATGAGAAGTATTTCAGCATTACAATCAGTATCAAAATATGACAGCAGACTTTCAGATATAGCTTCTCAAGTAGAAGGAATCACTTTAAATCTTGAAGATATAAAAGTAGTATTAAGTGAAATAAGATCAAGAACGAAATTTGATCCTGAAGAATTACAATCACTTAATGAAAGACTTTTCTTTATAAATAATCTAAAGAAAAAATATGGTTCTAATATTAAAGATATTATCTCCTATGCCAAAGAAGCAAGAGAAAAATTAGATTCTCTTAATTTCTCAGAGGAAGATATTGAAAATCTAAGAAAAGATATAGAAACATTGAGAAAAGAAACTTCTATGTTGGCAAAAGAAATATCGGATATAAGACATAATAGAAAAGAAGAATTCATAAAAGCAATAGAAAGCGAAATGAATGATCTTGGAATGTCATCTACAAAATTTGATATTGAAATAACTTTAGATGAAGATGATGAAGGAATATTAAATATTGACGGTTCTAATATAAAAGCTAATGCCACTGGTATAGATAATATAGAATTCATAATAGCACCAAATAAACAAAGCATATATCAGCCTCTTAGAAAAATTGCATCAGGCGGTGAAATATCAAGAATAATGCTTTCATTAAAAAATGTACTATCTATTGGTGATTACTGTGAAACTTGTGTTTTTGATGAGATAGATGTAGGTGTAGGCGGAAGAATTGCTGAAGTTATAGGAGAGAAAATATCTGCTCTTTCAAAAAGAAAACAAGTATTAAGTATTACTCACTTAGCACAAATTGCAATATATGCTAATAATCATTTCAAAGTAACAAAAAATGAAGGTGAAGATATTGTTACTTCTACAATTGAAGAACTTGATAATTCTATGCGTGTAAATGAAATTGCCAGAATGATAACAGGAAAAGAAATAACAGAAGCAAGCCTTAAACATGCTGAAGAATTATTAGAAAGCACTAAAAAAGCAAGAAAATAAAAAGCAGGCATAAATTAATTTATTATTTACACCTGCTTTATAAAAAATCATTATTACATTTTTATTACAGTTTTTACTATATTAGCTTTATCATTAACACTATTATCCAAAGCTTCCTGTAAATCTTTGAAATCATAAATATTTGTAACTATATCTTTTATATTAATACTTCCATTTTCTACAGCATCAATCAATAATGGAAATAAATGTCTATATCTAAATACCGTTTTGAAAGTTAATTCCTTATCCAAAGCCATGCTAAGATTCATATTAACTTTTCCTGTTTTACTGTATCCTACTAAAACTATAACAGAACCTTTCTTAGCAAATTCTATAGCCTGATTAGTTGTAATTTCTGTACCTGCAGTTTCTATTGTTATATCGCTTCCTTTTCCTTGAGTTAATTCTAATGCTCTTTTAACAGCATCTTCTTTCGAAGCATCTATAACACCGTTTGCTCCTAATTCTAATGCTTTATCAAGACGTTTTTTAACAACATCTATAACATAAACTTTAGAAACTCCTGAAGCTTTTAAAGAAAGCATTGAACATAAACCTATACAGCCTGCCCCAGTAACAAAAGCAACATCTCCTATTTTAGCATCGCCTTGTCTTGCGGCATGCATTCCAACAGCTAAAGGCTCTATTAAAGCTCCTTCCATAGATGATAATTTTTCAGGCAATTTAAATGATAATGATTCTGGGTGAGTAACATATTCTTGAAAAACTCCATTAACAGGAGGTGTAGCAAAGAATATAACATCAGGACATAAATTATATCTTCCAGTTTTGCAAAACTCACATTCACCGCAAGTTTTTCCAGGTTCTAATGCTACCCTATCACCTACTTTTAAATGTTTAACTTTGCTTCCTATCTCAACAATTGTACCGCTGCATTCATGTCCCAATACAAATGGAGGCTTAACAATATAATCTCCTATAGCTCCATGTTCATAATAATGCAAATCTGAACCGCATACTCCTACATACTCAAGTTTTACTAAAACTTCATCGTCTTTTGGTTTAGGTTTATCAGCTTCTATAAATTGTATTTTTTTAATATCTGTCATCACAGCAACTTTCATAATAAAACTCCTATAAATAATAAATATACTTTTATAAAAGTATTTTATAAAAGTAATTATACTATCTCTATACATATTGTCAATACTTAATTTATATTAAATAATATATAATAATAATTTTATTACATACTGAAAATTTTTAAGTTTGTCATTTTTTTAGTCAACTTTTTCCCACCGCGTACACTCTGCTGACTTCGTCAAAGAACCAAAAACTGCAAGTATAAAATTAGTGTTAAATCATACTAAAATTATTTTACAGTAAGATAGATTATTAATTTAAGTACACCTTGCCAAAGGCACGCAGAGCGTCGGCAAAAGAAGTGGGGGTATGCGGCAAAGCCTACAGATATTTAAAATTTAAAAAATTATTTTTGACAAAATATGGTTGTTTAGGTATATACTGAAAATTTTTAAGTTTGTCAACCGATGCACTTTATGTAAATTTATCTACTTTTTTGCCGCACACGCTCTGCGGACTTCGTCAAAGTAGCAAAAAACGCAATTGCTAGAACTTTATATTTTAAGAATATATTAAATATAGTGTAATACCCTAGTTTTAGGTCAAAAATGCAGCTCTTCGCGAAGCGTATCCGAGCCTGTCGAGGATATAGGTTCTTTTATACCAATACTTACAGTACTTCCTTCGGTCGTAAAAGAACTGGGGTTCTGCGTAAGCACGCAGAGCGGTGGGCAAAGCCCTAAAAATATTTTAAATTAAAAAAATTATTTTGACAAAATATAGTTGTTTAGGTATATACTAAAAAATTATTATATTCCATCTATAAAATCATAAATATGCTTTAAAGAAGCTCCAATAGCCGATACCTCAAAATTATGCCTGCATACCTTTATATAATCAGCATTATTTTCAAATGTATTTAACTTTGAAACTAATTTTTTTAAATCATCAATATATTTCTGAAAATAACTTCCCACATATCCGCCTATAATAATATCGCAATCGAATGACATTCTTAAATTATTCACCATTATAGCTAAATAATTTAAATAATTTTTCCATACATCTAAAAATTCACCATTATCTAATCTTTCAAAAAATAAATTCAATTTACCGTCTGTTAAATCTGAAAGCAAAGAGGCATTACAATAGGAATCAAAACAGCCTATTTTTCCGCAATAACATTTTTTACCATCTGGAACTATTGTAACATGCCCAAACTCCCCTGCCCTAACATTATCCCCCATATAAATATTATCTGATAGAATTATTGCTCCTCCGACACTATCGCTTAAAGATAAATAAACTGCATTATTATCAATATATTTCGCTTCAGCAAAACCAGCAGCATTAGCATCATTTATAAATATAGAATTAAATGGTATAAAATTACTGAAAGAAGAACATTCTATATTATTGATTCCAAGAACATAAGAAGATGTAATATATTGCCCTGATTTATCTATTATTCCCGGTATGGATACTCCGGCACCTAAAATTCTTTCAAACTCAAAATCATTTATAAATTCATTAATAGAATCTTTAAACCATAATAAATATTTTTCTGAAAAATTAAAATGTTTTTTTAATCTTACACTATTAACAATATTGCCAAGTAAATTAACTAAAACTAAACTTATATGATTATTAGTAATATCTATTCCTAAAGAATATTTAGCATTTTCATTTATAGATATAGCCTTTGCCTTTCTTCCTCCGCTTGATTCAAACTCTCCAACTTCTTTTATCAAATCATCATCAAAAAGTTCTTTTATATTTTGAAGTATAGTAGGCATACTCATATTTAAATCTATTGATATATCATGCTTAGAAACTTTTCCGTTTTTTAAAATACATTTATATAAAATATTCTTATTAATTTTTTTTACGTCTATATTATTACTTTTTTTATGTATCATAATTTCTCATATCGCATTATTATAAATTAGAGTATATATCAATATATTAAAAACACAAATATATAAATGATAAATATAACTTAAAAACAATTGAAGCCATATAAAATAATATTTATACGGCTTCAACTATTTAGATTATTAAAAAACTATAATGAATTATTTTCTATAAACCATTCTTCTGTAAGTATGTCTTATACCTCTAAGAGCAATAGACATAGCCATGATATTTTCAGGCAATGCCATACCAGAATAAGCAGCATCACCAATATGTACAATATCAGCACCTGCCATTTTTGACCATAAAGTCATTTCTCTGATAGTATTAACATCAGCACCTTCCTGAGAAGTTCCTATAGCTGTTTTTGCTAAAGCTCCAAAACTATGTATTCTTTTTATTTGCTCATGAACAAAATCAACAGTATATCCTGGAAGTGTTGAAGGTGCACCAACCATAACAACATCAGCACCAGCTTTAACCATATTATCAAGTTCTTCCATAGAATATACATTATCGCCGCCTGCTCCATGCATTTTTCCAGCAATAATAAGAATTTTATCACCGCAAACAGTTTTTAATTCTTTAGCAGCTTTTGCTATATTTTCTATTGTAACGCCTGTATTTGGGTTTCCAGTAAGAACAACATAATCAAAACCATATTTAAGAAGTTTTTCATAGTTTTCTTTTGAAGCTCTAAAACCAGGATTATAATTACTATCTTCTGGTACCGGCTCTAAATTTACACCTATTAATCTTCCTGTAACTTTTTTTAAATCTCTAACAACATTATCATTGTTTTTATTCATTTCATTAACTAAACCTTTTAATCTTGCAGACAGCCAAGTTTGTTCTGAAGAATCAGGATTTTCTTTATATAGTCCCCAAACAAAAGGCTTATTCATATCAAATAAATTTAAAGTTATTAAATCCGCTCCAAAAGCAGCAGCAGCTTCAGCATTACTAACAGAATCTATTAAAGGCTGATGACCGCAGCATACCTCAGACATAACAGATCTTCCTTCAGATTTTTTAATAATTTCTTTTAGTAAAGAAGCATTCATATTTAATACATCTTCTAAACTTAATTCAAAAATTCTTTTACCCATATAAATCCCCTTTTATTTTATTTAGTTTCGCTATTTTCTCCATTTTCTTCTGCTTCTTCTAATAAAAGTTTTTTATCATAAGCTATTAAAAATGGAAAATATATAGCAGTTAAAATTGCTAAGTTAATTAAAACCAATATTATTGATTTCCAATCCCCGCCAGTTGCAAAATAAGCATATAAAGGTGCTGGGAATGTCCAAGGAACAACAGCAACAGTTTGTGCCACAAGTCCAAGTTTTGTAGCAATATATGAAGTTATTACGCACACCATAGGACCAGCAATATATGGAACAATTAAATAAGGGTTTAATACTATAGGTGTTCCAAATACTATAGGTTCATTAATATTAAACAAACAAGGTGCCAAAGATGATTTTCCTAAAACTTTCATATACTTTGAACGTGCTACAAAAGCCATTAATATAACAAGGCCTAAAGTACCGCCGCCCCCGCCTATCCAAACAAATGCATAATAGAATTGATTTGTTAATATATAAGGTATAGTTTCACCATTTATATATGCCTGTGCATTAGCTTCAAAAAGCTGTAATAATATAGGCATAGTAAATGCTTCTACTATAGAACTTCCATGAATACCCAAGCTCCATAATAAACATATAAAAAATACCATTATTAATGCACCAGGTAAGCTATTTATTATAATAGGTAGCCAGAAGAATAATTTTTGTAATATTACATGTAAATCTATGATTCCGGAAGGAAATTGATTTGGGAATAAAGCTGGTATTAAATGTAATAATTCAAATAATGATACTATAACCAATAAAGGAATTAAAGCTTCAAAAGATCTTATTACACCTTCTGGAACTCCGTCCGGCATTTTTATAGTTAAATTTTTCTTTTTGAAGAAATTAAATATAAGACATACCACTATAACACATAAAAATCCTACAAACATTCCTTTACTTCCCATATTATCCATAGGAATTATCATACCTAAAGAACTTAATGGATTTGAAGTAATGCTTAATGTATCTCCTATATTAGGGAGTGAATCTAATTTCAAAAGCTCCATTAAAGCTGCCTGATTTTCATTTGTAACTACAACAGTAGAAAATGATACTGATTCAAATGCTTTAGTCCAGTCTAAAGTCATAAAGAATGCTATCAAAGAAATTAATATAATTGGTATTGTTGGTAATTCTAAATTTCTTGATAGGTGATAAGCTGTTCCTATAATAACAAATATAGATATAATACTCATAGTAGCCTGAAAAGGCATCAATATTATGTCTCTATTTGCTGCTATCCATTTAAAAAGACCAATAGTTTCAAACCAAGAATTTGGAACTGGAGGATAAGCTATAAGAAGGAAGAAACTTCCTACTATTGTAATACCAATAACCGATATTACACCCTCTTTTACTGCACTAATATACTTATTATGAGATAATTTTACCACAGTATCCATTAAAAATTTTTCAACAAATTGTTTCATATGTATCCTTACTTTATATTTTCGGGCAAGTATAAAATAGTCAATTCATTTGTCAACAAAAAATATTACCACAATAATCTGGTAATAAATATACTTGACAGATTGCAATTTAAATAATATACTATTAAATTATATTATATTAAAAAATTATTATTTAATAATTTTCAAAACAAACAAAAGAGGAAAAAACATGCCAACTTATGAATATAAATGCGAAAACTGCGGTAAAGAATTCGAAGAATTCCAATCAATAACTGCAGAAGCTAAAGCTACCTGTCCAGAATGCGGCAGTGAAGCTAAAAGAATGATATCTTTAAATAGCGGTATTATATTTAAAGGTAAAGGATTCTATGTAAATGATTATAAAGCTAAAAACAGCGGTTCTTCTGCTCCTAGCAATAGCGATTCTACACCTAAGAAAAGCTGCTGAGGAGTTTAATTTTAGCTTATAGGTTATAAGTAAAATAATTAATAAATTGATAATTTAACAGGAAAATATGTCAAAAAAAATATCTATAATGAATGTTTCAGAAGAGGAATTATCTAAATTCTGTGAGGAAAATAACTTTCCAAAATTCCATGCATCTCAAGTACTTAATTGGATTTATAAAAAATACGCCATAACTTTTGATGATATGAGCAATATACCAAAAAATTTACGTACTTTATTAGATGAAAACTATTTTATACATAATTCTAAAATAGAAACTATATCTGAAGATGAATATGGAACACAAAAATTATTAATTTCATTATATGATAAGAAAAAAATAGAATCTGTTATTTTAAATAAAAAAGACAGAGTAACTTTTTGCCTATCATCTCAAGTAGGATGCGGATATGGCTGTGCTTTTTGTGCTACAGGAAATATGGGATTATCACGCAATCTTACTGCTGATGAGATATTAGCAGAGTTTATTTTGATGAGAGCGGTTACAAAAAAGGTAAATTCTATTGTTTTTATGGGTATGGGAGAGCCTTTAGCTAATACAAAAAACCTTTTTAAAGCAATAGAAACAATTAATTCTTTTAAAGGATTTAATTTAGGTATAAGACATATTACTATATCAACTTCTGGGGAGGTTGTTGGAATAAAACAATTAATAGAAAGGGATTTAGACTGCAGATTAGCTGTTTCTTTACATTCATTAAAAAATGATGTAAGAGATAAAATAATGCCTATTAACAAAAGATATCCTATAGAAAACCTTATGGCTGTGCTAAAAAGATATAGCAGAAATGGTAAAAGAATGATAACTTTTGAATGGGTTCTTATAAAAGATCTCAATGATTCAGTTAATGATGCTTACAGACTGGTAAATTTAAAAAAAGAATTCCCTTTCAAAGTAAATGTAATACCTATGAATCCTGTTGAACATGCTCCAGAGTTGCAGCGACCTAATAAAGATATTATACTAAGATTTAAATCCATACTAAAAGATAATGGAATTGAAGTAGTAGAAAGATTTAAACAAGGACAAGAAATTTTAGCTGGCTGCGGACAATTAGCTATAAAGAATTTATAAATAAATATAGTATTTATTTTTTATCTGAAAAATAGTATAATATGAGTAGTTTAGCTAATTATGAAAAGAGTTTTTTATGGAAAAATTTAATAGTACTTTGTTTAGCAGAAGATATGAAGGCTATAACTTAGAAAAAGAGATATGTGTTATCAATAGAGGCATAGTAGAAAATGATATATATGCCTTAGATTTCTTACGGGAAGCTAATTACACTTACAATAAAGATAAAGAGTATTTTTATACATTATATTCAAAATTAGAAAAAAGTAATAACTGCGGAATATATTTAATATTAACTGCTATTTTACTAAAAAACAATGATGAAAAAGTTAATCTAAAAATAGCTGAAAAAAAAATAGATCATCTTCTTCAAAAAATATATGATTCATACTATTCAAAATATAATATTGTAGAGCATTTAGGAACACCCAATAGTGTTACAGTAATAAATGATGACATTATATACGAAGATGATAAAAGATATGAATTAATCAAAAAATTCCATGTTAAAAAGTCAGCATTTGGATATTTCAGTGCTTTGAAACCTTATGCTCCATATAACTTAAAAAAAGCTCCAAATAGTAATGATATTGAATTTATAAAAAAATCTATGCTGACAAATTATAGAATATATTATATACTTTTATTAGCTGAATATTCTAAAAAAGCACAAAAATTACTAAATATAGTATTAAAAACTAATAATTATAAAGCATTAATATATTTAATATTAGTTAGAAAAGAAGGATTTAATATAACATATCAGGAAAGTTTAGATTATTTAAATGGTCTTGATATTACTTTATCAGATATAATCATATCATATATATTCTTCTATTCCTATAATGATAGAATATCTTATTATGATTCATTTGCTGTTCAAATAAAAAATAAAGAATTTAATAATTTTTTCTATTCTCTTATTAAAAATAACAGCGAATTTTTTGAAAGCTTATTTCATAATAAAAATTTTGTGAAAAAAATAACTAAAAACAGCAAAAATTTTATACCATTTTTAAATGAGCTATACAGTAAGGAAATAAACTTTAATTCCAGCAAAGTATTATGTGCATTACTTGATAATAAATCAAAAAATATAAGAAGATCTGTAATAAAAATAATTAATAGAAAGAAAAAAGAATCTTATGAATATCTCAAAAATTTAGACAGTAATTTAGCCAGAGATATATTAAAAAAATGGAAAAATAAAAAAATTATCAATTCCGGATTCAAAGATATTAATAGTTTAGTTAATTTTGTTAATAAAAATTATAATAAAAAATTTGAAAAAAACCTTTTATGTATAGATGAATCACTATTATATGGTATTGTTAGTAAAGACACTAATCAAAATATACCAATAATAGTTATAAAATATATATATATGGAATACTCAAGATTAAAATCTCCTACAAAAATAAGAGATTTAGATAAGATTATTTCATATTTTGATTTTACTTCTTTTATAAATGTCATAAAAAATGTATTTGATAGATGGATTTTTGAAGGTGCTGATACATCTTATAAATATGTAATGATACCTTATTTAGTATATGAAAATGAGTATAAAATAGACATCATTGTATATAAAGTAAGAGAATGGTGCGATTCCGGAAGGATATCACTTGCTAATTATGCTATATCGGCATTAGCATCTAATGGTAGTCTTTACTCTTTAATAGTAATTGATTATATATCAAATAATTTCAAATATTTCCAAATAAAAAATACATCAAAATTGGCATTTAAATCTGCCGCAAAAAGATTAAATATATCTGAAGATAAATTAAGTGATAAAATAATACCTAATTTTGGTATAGATTTAGACGGAAATAAGATATTAAAAGATGATAATCATTCCTTTATAATTACTATAGATGAACAATTAAATATTAAACAAATATTAGATAATAACACTAATAAAACTATAACAAAATTAGATAAATATCATGATTTAGATAAAAATCTTTTATATGAATTTTCTAGTATGAAAAGTCATATAAAAATGGCTAATAAATTCCAAATAAGCAGATTATATAAAGCGTTAATGACAGGCAAAAGATGGACAACAGATGAATGGTTTGAAATATTTGCTGAAAATTACATAATGAATTTATTGGCTGATATGTTTATATGGACTGTATACAACAAAAATAATAAAATACTACATCATATAAAATACAGCAGAAAAGACAAATCTTTTTATACATTAGATAATGAAAGTTATAAATTAAATAAACAATATGTATTATCATTGGCAAGTCCTATAGAAATGTCAAAAGAAGATGTAGAAAAAGCAAAAGCATTAATTGCAGAATTAAAAATAAAACAGCCTTTCAATCAGATGCAGTATATTACATTTACTTTTGAAGAAGGCGATATAAAAGAAAACATAATAGTGAAATATAGAAATAAAGAAGTAAAAATAAAAACATTTAAAAACTTAATTGATACCCTTGATATGGAATTAGATTATGAAAATTCTTATATTGTAGGATATAAAATCATAGATACTTCAATATCAATAGGGGTAAAAATTAATTTAATAGGTATGGATAGTGCCATAGAAGATAATGACATAATATTATTCGGAGATATAGTATTCTATACTGTAGATTCTGATGAAATATTCTCTTATAAAAATATTATAGATCCGACATCTACAAATATAAGATATGTACATTATATAATGTTTAATATAGATAGCCATATAAAAAAGAATTCAAATAAAACTAAAAAAATAGATACTATACAAAAGAGAAATAGAAGGGAAACGGATAAATGAAAGCTATTATAATTATACCAACGTATAATGAAAAAGACAATATAGAAAAAATGATAAATACTGTCTTAAATTTACCAACATATATAGAAATTCTAGTTGTAGATGATAATAGTCCTGATGGAACGGCTTCTATAGTTGAAAAGTATTTAAATAATGACAGGGTTCATTTATTTAAAAGAGAAAAAAAAGAAGGATTAGGACCAGCATATATAGCAGGATTTAAACATTCATTTCAATATAATCCGGATTATGTTATTGAAATGGACGCTGATTTCTCTCATGATCCAAATTTCGTAATTAAATTTATAGAGAAAATGGAAGAAGAAAAACTTGATCTGGTAATAGGTTCAAGATATTGTAATGGTATAAGTGTTGTAAATTGGCCTTTAAGAAGACTTTTTTTATCATATTATGGAAATAGATATGCTTCATTTATATTGGGTTCTAAAATAATGGATATTACTGGAGGATTTAAATGCTTCAGAGTATCTGTTTTAAAAAATATGAACTTTGACTATATACTTTCTGCCGGATATTCTTTCCAAATAGAAATGAATTATTCTTTTGAAAGTAATGGATATAAAGTAAAAGAAGAACCTATAATATTTTATGAAAGAAGAAGCGGACAATCAAAAATGTCTAAAAATATTATAGCTGAGGCTTTATTTAGAGTTGTAAGATTAAAATTTAGAAATAAGAAAAAATATTTCAAAGTTTAATCTAATTTTAACAACTTATATAAAATTACATCTATTTATAATGAATATTTTATAATTAAGAAAAACTATTTTTCTTATCATAAATATATATTTTTTATTACAAAAATATATAATATTGAGTTATATATAATATATTATATTTTTATATTTATATGATGTAATGATATATAATTATGAAAATATTATTCAGATATTTTTGTAAATTTAAAAAAATGGATCCATATATGAAACAACTAATACTCCTCTTTATTTTGTTAGCAGTAATAGGAATATCATGCAATAACAATCAAAATAATAACTCAAAAGAAAATAAAGAAATTAATGCAGAAAATGAAAATACTGCTAAACCAATAAAAATAAATGTAGGATATTTAGCTGAATTTGCAGGTGCTTCAGCCGTAGCTATAGCAAAAGAAAAAGGATATTTTGAAGAGGAAAATTTAGATGTAGAACTATTTAAATTTTTTAATGGTCATGCTGCTATTATATCCATGGTTGCTGGAGAACTTGATTTTGCTTATATAGGTCATACTGCCCATAATTTAATTATAGATGGAAAAGCACAAATATTAATACCGAATGCTATAAGTAAAGGCGAAACAATAATGACTACTAAATGGGCAAATATTAATTCTATAGAAGATTTAAAAGGAAAAACTGTAGCAACTCACTTCGGTACTTCAGGTGAAGCTATGTTATATATAGCTTTAACTAATGCCAATTTATCATCTAAAGATATTAATTTAATAAATGCCAATATAACAAATCTTGCTAATTTACTTATAAATAAAAAAGTTGATGCTATCTCTACTTGGGAGCCATATACAAGCGAAATTTTTACTGCAATTCCAAATGATTATAAAATACTTACAAACATTACCCATTACAGTAATGACATAATATTAACAAGCAGTTTTATATCAACTTCTAATTATATACAAAGACACCCTGAAACTGTAGAAAAATTTACAAGAGCAATACTTAAAGCTATGGATTATAGAAAAGACAATTTATATGAAACAGTAGCATTAGTATCAAAACTTACTGATAATGATATAGAATCTGTAAAAACAGAAGTAGATTCTGCTATATGGCTTACATCATCAAACTTAGAAGAAGCATATCAATCTGGCGACTTATTTAAATGGTATGAAAAACAGCAAAAAATATTCCTATACTCGGAACTTGCAAAAAATGATGTTCCTGTAACTAACTATATAGAAGTAGAAATGCTTAAAGATGCATTAGATAATTTATAATGCTATATTGGCACCAATACTTCTAAATTGTTCTATAAAGCTGAAAGATGATTTATTTATAGATTCAGCATCATCTATAATAATACTATCATTTGACACTATAGAAGCCACAGAAAGTGCCATAGCTATTCTATGATCATTATGAGATGTAGTTTTTCCGCCTTTTAATTTTTCAACACCTTCTACGAAAATCTCATCTTTAGTAACTTTTATCTTAGCACCTATTCGGCTGAAACTGTCTTTAAGGTCATTGATTCTGTCGCTTTCTTTATATCTTAATCTTGATGCATTATATAATTTTGTTGTACCTTTGGCAGTACATGCTAAAGTTACAATAATAGGTGCCAAATCAGGTATATTTCCAACATCAATATCTAAAGCATTAAGTCTGGCATTTTTCTTAATTGTTATGGAATTATCTTCATTGTATACAATAGAAGCACCCATAAACTTTAATATATTAAGTATCTCTCTATCTCCTTGAATAGAATACTTATTAAGTCCATACAAAGTAACTTCTCCTCCTAAAGCCCCAGCTGCAGCAAAAAATGCCGCATGAGACCAATCAGATTCTATTTCATAATCAATAGGAGAATATTCCTGATCCCCATAAACTTCTATAATATTAATGTCTTTCTTAGAAATTTCTATATTAGCAGATCTAAGAGTTTTTAAAGTCATCATAACATAAGGTGCAGATTGAAGCTCACCATCTATAATAATTTTAGAATTTCCATTCAATAAAGGCAAAGCAAATAAAAGACCGCTTACAAACTGACTGCTTACATTACCATTTATTTTAAAATCTCCGCTTTTTAATTGACCTGAAACTTTTAAAGAACTTTTTGATATGCTAAATTTTAATCCCTGCTCTTTCCAAATATTTTTATAAATATCCATAGGTCTTGAAAATAATTTCTTAGAACCTATAAAAGTACAATCTATACCTAATGCTGACACTATTGGAATTAAAAGCCTTAAACTTGTTCCTGATTCTTTAACATCTATGGTTAATTCTTTTTCATATTCAGATTTTGGAGTAACCTTCAAACCATCATCAAATACCTCTAAATCTGCAAAATTTGATATAGCTTCCTTAGTAACTTCTATATCAACACCAACATTATCAATCCAAGGCTTTATAATACTTGGCTCTTTTGCTAAAGAAGATGCTATCAAAGCCCTATGAGCATCACTTTTACTTATTTGAATATAAACAGAGCCAAAAATATCAGATGGTTTAACGGTTAAAGACATATATAACTCCAAAATAATTATTATTTATTGTAATATAGAATCAATGAAATTATCTATATCAAATTCTCTAAAATCATCAACCTTTTCACCAAATCCGCCGTAATATATAGGAAGTGATAAATAATGAGCTACACTTATTGCAACACCGCCTTTAGCTGTACTATCTAATTTTGAGACTATAGCTCCTTGTATATCTAAAGCATTAGTAAATACTTTTGCCTGTTCTATACCATTATGTCCTACATTGGCATCTAATACTAATATTGGAATAAAATTAAACTCTGTAAATCTTTCTGTAGCTATCTTTTTCATTTTTTCAAGCTGTCTTACCAAATTTTCCTGATTATGGAATCTTCCGGCAGTATCAACTATAACTACATCAGCATTTGTTGCTTTAGCCTTATCTAATGCTGAGAATAATACACTAGCAGGGTCTCCAGCTTGCTGTCCCTTAACTATAGTAACGGAAAGTCTATTAGCCCATTCTTCTAATTGTTCTATAGCTGCTGCTCTGAATGTGTCTGCGGCAGCTAATATAACTTTATGATCTTGTTTTAATATATTAGCTAGTTTAGCTATTGAAGTTGTCTTACCTACCCCATTAACTCCTACTATAAATAATATATTTTTATCTTTTAATTCTATTTTTTTAGATATGAATTTAGATTTTAAAATTTCTCTTAAATGTTTTTTAGCTTCTGCTGGATCTTTAATATTTTCTTTTTCTACTACTTCTCTTAATTTTGAAATTATATCTTTTGTTGTTTCTACACCTGCATCAGCCGTTATCAATGTGCTTTCTAAACTTGCAAAAAACTCATCATTGATTGATGAAGTATTAAATAATGATGATAAAGAAAATTTGCTTTTAGAGCTTGTTAAAGATACTTTAGGCTTCTTAGATTTTTTTTTCAAAACTACAATTAATAAAACTAAAACAATAATAACCGCACAAGCAGCTATTATAATATTCATATATGGCATTGTTGATTGCATTTATAAAATTCTCCGATTTAAAAAAATTGTTTGAAATATTATATAGGCTATTAATATTTTTTCAAGTGTTATAAATTATAGGATAATAAGAAATACATATAAGTTTTTAATGTATTTTCAATAATATTATACTTAAAATTTTATTATTTTTCATTGTTCTAAACGCATGTCATACATAAAAGAAGTTTATTAGTCATACATAAATACTCAAGTACTAAATACCAAAAACAACTATAATTTTATTTTTTACAAAATATAGTTGTTTAGGTATATACTAAAAATTTTTAACTTTGTCAATTTTTTGTTGTTCTTTTTCCCGCCGCATACGCTCTGCTGACTTCGTCAAAGAACCAAAAAGTGCAAATATAAAATTAGTATTAAATCATACTAATTATGTCTTACTTGTAAGATAAATTACTAAATTTAAGTCGAAATGTAGCCTTTCGCGAAGCGTATCCGAGTTTATCGAGGATATAAGCTTCTTTGTGGTAATACTTACAGTACTTCCTTCGGTCGCAAAATAACTGGGGTATTGCGTAAGCACGCAGAGCGGTGGGCAAAGCCCCAGATATAAAACCAAAACATAAATTTATTTTTGACAAAGTATATTTGTTTAGGTATATACTAAAAAATAAAAAAGCAGCCTATTTTTTATAAGCTGCTTATAATATTTTTGTTATATTGTTATTTTATTTACGCATTTCCTGTATAACTTTCGCTAGTATAGAAATACCTTTATCAATATCTTCAGGTTTAGAATTAGTATAATTTAATCTTAAAGTACCCAAACCTCTTTTAGCTTCATAGAAAGGCTCACCAGGTACAACTGCAACACCTTCATCAGCAGCTTTTTTATAGAATTCAACAGCATCTATTCCTTTTGGTAAAGTAACCCATACAAACATACCGCCTTCTGGGTGAGTCCAATGCATATCATCTGGGAAATATTTATCCATAGCTTCCAACATATAACCGCATTGTCTGCCGTATAAGTCTATAATTTTCTTTATATGTGCATCATAATCATTATCTTCAAAATACTGACTAACAACAACTTGAGCAAATGTGCTTGTATGCATATCTATAAGCTGTTTATATTCTGTCATCTTCTGCATTAACTCTTTAACAGAACAAGCAATCCAACCTATTCTAAGTCCAGGAGCAACTGTTTTTGAGAATGTACCTAAAAGTATAGCCTGTTCTCCCAAGTATGTATATAAAGATTTTTGATGCTCGCCTTTAAATCTTAATTCTCCATAAGGGTTATCTTCAACAAAGAATGTATCCTTACCTTTCATAATTTCTGCCATTTTTTCTCTAATAGCATTAGTATAAGTTATTCCTGTTGGGTTTTGAAAGTTAGGAACTGCATAGAAGAATTTATGATCATATTTACTCATAGATTCTTTTAATTGTTCTATATTAACACCATCTTCGTTCAAATCAATAGTTTTAATACTAGGATTATATAAATGAAATGACTGTAATGCTGCTAAATATGAAGGATCTTCAACTAGAACTGTATCGCCAGGATCTAACAGACATGAAGAAATAATATCCAAAGCTTGCTGAGAACCATTAGTAATGAGAATATCATCTGCAGTAACATTAACACCTTGCTTTTTATACCTGTTAGCAATGAACTCTCTTAATGGCTTATAACCTTCTGCACTATTATACTGCAAAGCATAAGTACCTTTTGTTTCTAGTACTTTAATAGATGCAGCCTTTAATTCCTCAACTGGGAAAGATGTTGGATTAGGCAATCCTCCTGCAAATGATATCAAATTACCTTTTGCTGCTACCTCTAAAATAGCTTTTACAAAACTGCCCTGAAAATCTTCTTGTAATGCTCTTTTTGATAATCTTAATTTCATAATCCTATCCATTTAAAAAATTTGAATGTATTATACACTACTATTCATAATAATGCTATAATACTTTACAATTTTTTTATAAACTATTGACTTTTTATTACCTAAATTATATTATCTATATCGAAAAAATTAGTCAATAAGGGTATTAATTATTATGAATATTTTATCATTATCACAAAATATGCATTTCATTAATCAATACCACTTTCCTCAGTTAATATAATTACCATAGGCAGGTTGTCTATATAAAAAACAATATCTATATTCTTTCTATTGAATATCATTAATTAGTATTTTAATTTTTTAAAAATAAAGGATAAATAACATGAAAACAAAAGCATATTCATTAAGTTTTTGTGCTATAGGTGTAGCTTTGAATATAGTGCTATCATTTATAGCATCACATTTGAAAATCCCATTCGTATTTTTTGATGTAATGGGTACAGTACTAAGCGGTGCAGTATTAGGACCTCTTTATGGTGCTATCACTGGATTTGTTACAAATTTAATAACTTCTATGTTAAACAATCCTGCTGAATTGCCTTATGCCATAGTTAATATGATGATAGGTATAATAGTTGGATTTATATCTGTTAAATTTGGATTCAAAATTCACATTGCTATTATAACAGGTGTAATACTTGCTGTTGCTGCTCCTTTGGTTGGAACTCCTATAACAGTAATATTATACGGAGGTTTAGCTGGAGGAACAATGGATATTATGACAGGATTCTTGATTCAAAGCGGTCAGAAAATATTTACTTCTGCATTCATACCTAGAATAATATCTAATATTATAGATAAGCCTTTATCTTGTATAATAGCATACATTATAATTTTAAGAATACCAAATTCTTTATTATCAAAAATAACTACAAATAAAAAACTTTTAGCTCAAAAGATGGAAAAATCATCTAAAGAGAGTTTAGAAAATGAAGAGATCTAAAAGAATAGCTATATTATCTCATTGCATATTAAATCAAAATGCTGTTGTAAAAGGAGAATACAAAGATATGAATGTATTTCTTCCTTTTGTGAAAAAATTATTTGAAGATAATATAGGAATATTACAATTGCCTTGTCCCGAAACTGAATGTTACGGATTAAAAAGATGGGGACATGTAAAAGAACAATTCTGTAATTGCGGATATAAAAAATATACAATAGAAACTCTTAATTCATTTGTTAATATAATTAAAGAATATATTGATAATGGTTACGAGATAATTGGAGTATATGGAATAGCAGGAAGTCCAAGCTGCGGAGTTAACTTAACCTGCTCTGCTGATTGGGAAGGTGAAATTGGAATATACAAAGATAAAGAAGATATAATATCAAGAGTAAAAATGATTAATGAAAGCGGTATATTTATGGAAATATTTAAATCTATTCTAAAAGAAAATAATATAGATATACCGTTTTATGATGTTGATGATTATTTAAAATAATTTCAATAAAAAAATATTAGGGTTTTATTTTTTTAAAGCCCTAATATTTTTTTGATTTATAATAGGAACTTTATAATGAATAAAGCTGTTGAATTTGAAAATGTTTGCTTTTCTTATATTCAAGATGATGATAATAATTTTATAGAAAATCTTAATCTAACAATAAATGAAAATAGTTATTTAGCATTGCTTGGAAAAAATGGAAGCGGAAAATCTACATTAATAAAACTTATGTTCGCAATAGAAAAAGCAAATAAAGGTAAAATAAAAATATTTGATATGGATATAAATGAAAATACATCCGAAATATATAAAATAGCTAGTTTAGTATTTCAAAATCCTGACGATCAAATAGTTGCTGATACTATAGAACTTGATATTGCATTTGCTATGGAAAACTATTCTGTGCCAAGCAAAGAAATGAATAAAAAAATAGACGAAGTTTTAGAAATAGTTGGCTTATCAAATAAAAGAAAAGATAAAGTGCATTCATTATCAGGCGGAGAAAAACAAAGACTTTGTATAGCTTCATCTCTTGTATTAAATCCAAAAATTCTAGTATTAGATGAACCAACTTCTATGCTTGATGCTGAAAATAGAATGAAAGTAATTGAAGTTCTTAATAAAATACATTCAATGGGTACAGCTATAATAATAGTTACGCATCATATAAATGAAATAGAATATTGTAATGAGGTTGTATTTATGGATAACGGTGCTGTATCTTTTAATGGTTCTGCAAATGAATTTGTAAATGCTTTAATAAAAAATGATGAATTTCATAAGCTTAATATGCCTATCAATTTTCAATTAGCTTATGAATTATATAAAAAGAAAAATATATTAATAGATGAATACATTTTTGATTATAAAAAGGTTTGTGAAAATATATGGAAATATCTTTAAAAAATTTAACTGCCGGATACATAATAAATAAAAAAGAAAAAAATATAATCATAGAAAATTTAAATGCCGATTTTGAAAGCGGTAAATTTCATTTTTTAGCCGGAGTATCAGGAAGCGGTAAATCTACACTTCTTGAAACTATATGTCTTCTTATAAAAAAAATATCCGGTGAAATATTATTTGACGGTAAAACATTAGACAATAAAAATAATTTAAAAGAGTTCAGACAATCATCTGGTATAATGCTTCAATACACTGATAAACAATTCTTTAATAATACAGTAAGAGAAGAAATAGTTTTTAATCTAAAAAGAAATAAATTAGACAGTAAAGAAATAACTAAAAAATTAAAAGAAACTTTGGAGATATTAAATATAGATAAAAAAATATTAAAAGCTTCTCCTTTTGAAATAAGCGGAGGTCAAAAAAGAACTATAGCATTGGCTTCTATAATAATAACTTCTCCAAAAATATTATTCTTAGATGAACCTACAGCAGGTCTTGATTTTGAAAGTAAAAATATATTTATGAAAACTATAAAAGAATTAAATAAAAACTCTAAAATTACAATTATACAATCTTCTCATATACTAGATGATATTATAGAATTTGGTGATAATGTTTTCATCATAAATAAAAATAAAAAATATATATCAGGAAAACCAAAAGATTTATTATTCTCAAAAAAAGTATTAGAAGAATATAACTTAATAGAACCGGAAATTTATAAATATATAGAAGAATTAAAAAAATTAGGAATTAAAAATATTGATGAAGTATCCAATTCAAATGAATTAATACAAAAATTATTTTATTAAAAGAGTATAATCATGACTAAAAAATTTGATCCAAGAACAATTTTCTTATCAACACTATTCCTTGCTGTATCGTTAATAGTGATGAATAATATTAATCAAACTATATTTTGTGCTGCGGCAATATTTATACATGTAATTATTATAGGTGTAAATATAAAAAATATATTAAAAATATTTTTAGCTTCTATATGGTTATTATTGTCAATTATACTTATCAACTATTTTCTTATAGGCAGAGATATAGGATACATAGCAAATACAACTTTCAGACTATTCGGAATAATTATATTGGCAGCAGTTACATTATCTTCTATGGATATAATGGATATAGGTTTTGTCATTGAAAAAATATTCTATCCTTTAAAATATTTGAAAATCCCAATAGAAAGTATAAGTATCATAATAGCATTATCTTTAAAATTTATACCCCTTATTAAAGATGAAGCTGTAAGAATAAGAAAGGCTCAAAAAGCTAGAGGATTAGATTATAAATTAATGTCATTAGGTGAAAAAATATCTAATATAGCAAATCTTTTTATACCAATAGTTATTTTAGCTATACAATCATCAGTAAAAACTGCTGTAGCTATGGAAGTAAGAGGATATAGTGCACCTTATAAAAAAACAAGATTATATGAATCATTCATAAAAATAAAAGATATTATGTATATATTATTTAGTATTATATTTTTAGTATTTATTATATTAATAAGATTAAATTTTATAAAAGTTTTAGAAAATATAAAGATATAATAAAAGGGCTTCACTTTACAGTAAAACCCTTTATATATTTTTATATGACAGAATTATATTTTCCAATCTGGGAAACGTTTAATAACAGCTGATATTATATCTGTTTTATAATGCTGTTCTAAGTTTACTAATTTTTGGAATTCGCTGAATATAATTTTAACATCTTCTTCAGACTCATTTTCTATAAATTTAAGCAAATAAGCCTTATCAAATACTAAATCATATACAACCTTCAAAAGCTTTCTGGCCTGAGCAGAAGTTTCTTTTTTATCAACCATTTTTGATAAGTGAGGCATAATACTCAATAAACCTATCATAAGAGAATTTTTATTTATCTTAATATCGCCTTCTATATCATCATAATATTCACCATCTAATATCTTCTGAGCAAAATATACGAATGCATCAGGATATTCTCTATAATGAAGGAAAATATCATCTATAGTTTTTGCCAATAAATCAACTTTGCCGTCAGCAAATAATTTGTTTACTATGAGATAAGTATTTTTTACTTGAGAAGAATACAATATCTTTAATATTATATTGTAATAATCATCTTTTCTTCCGTCCCAAATAGCTTTAATAAATTTCTCTCTATAGTTAGAAGAAGGCAATATCTCATAAACATGAGTGTAATCATCTATATCCTTAACTATATCTGCAAGAACTGGTATATCTTTATCATAATCAGACTGACTTCTTAAATATATAGTACTTACTATTCTAGCATCATTAGGTGATTTCTTGTCTTTAGAAATTTTAACAAAGTAATCATTCATTTCTCTAGCTTCATCAGAATTCAAATTAGGAGTATAAGTTAAATATTCCATATATATTTGATATCTTTCAAAGAAATCATCTGTATTATTAAATTTAGATAAACATTCAGCATCATAAGTTTCAGCTTCTTCATTATAAAGGAAAGTATTTTTATCTAATTTAACAGTAGTAGATGCCCTAACAGATTTTTTAGCAGTTTCCAACCATTTAGTATAAGAAGCCTCTGGAACAACTACAGCTGGCTGAGAAGTAAGTTCCTGCTTCAAATCTTTTGTTGTAATAGTTTTTTTATACTTTAATATGATAGTTAAAAGTTCTGTAGGATTTTCTTCTGCTATTTTCTTTATCTCATTTAATCTATATGCTTTATAAACATTTATATCATCGCTAGGCAAAGTAGAAAGAGATTGTATAGCCATATCAAATGTCATTTTTCTAACATCTTCCTGAGATACAAATTTTATCATTAATGAATCTATATCAATAGCTTTAATTTTACCTACTCCGAAATTTCTATGAATAACATATTTATCAACATCATATTGTATGTATTTTTCAAATATTTCTATACATTCTTTAGGTTTTTTATTAACATTAGTTATTAAAGATATTTCTTCTATTTTTTCAAAAAGCGTATGATTAGGATATAATGCTTTATAAACGTCTACAAGCCTGTGTCTAAAGAATTTAGCTTTTTTATTATTTTGAGCTACTATATCTTGTTCATAATTAAGCAAATTCTTTATAGTTTTTAAAGCTTCATTATATCTATTATTTTCTAAATAATAGAAGAATATGATTTTCCAAACATCTATCATTATATTAGAATCAACCAATGCCTTTAAAGCATTTTCATGTTTTAATAAATAATTATAGTTGTCAGGTTCATACTGCAATACTTTTTTTATATCGCTTTCAGCATTGCTTCTCTTTCTTAAAAGATTTCTTTCAAAAGCAATTTTATAATAATGTACAGCACTATTAATATCTCCAGCCATTTCTTTGGTATGAGCTATCTTTTCAGGAAGTTCCGGATTTGAAACATCAAAACGTATAAGTCTTTCCCAAATTTCTAAAGCTTCTGCTTCTCTGTTAGTGCTTTGATAATAATTAGCCAAATATCTTAAAGCATAATCGCATTCATAATATTCATCTAAAATTTTCTGTGCAATAAATTCAACAATATTCCACTTCTTAGCATTTTTAAAAATACCTAAAAGTTTATCTAAACTGCCGTCTGTATAATTTTGTATTTTTAAATGCAAAAGTCCATTAGCATATAATGCTGATATATGACTGGAATTTTTATCTAATTGTAATTTAGCAGTTTCTATAGCAGCATTTATATCATTAGTATCATTTATTTCATTAATTACAGCAGCTAAATCAAAAAAATATTTAGTTGTATAATTAAGTAATGGCTTTCTAGTAAATGTTTCTTCTGAGAATATATTTTCCAATTTTTGTAGAGCTTCTGACATAGTTATCACTCCTTATCTAATATTTTTATATAGTATTGTAGCAAGTCCTTGTCTATCATAGCCATTTTTCTGCCCCATACCTTCACTTCTTCAACATCTGAATCATTTTGCCTCATAATAAGATATGTTGTCAAAAATGCATAAGAAGCCAAAAGTTTAGGAGCAGTAATTTCTCTTAACTTTAGCTTTCTATAGTCAGCTTCTAATCTAGATATCCTTTTTCTTAAATCAAATTCCTCTCTTTCATTCAAAGGCCTTTTAACATCTAGTATATTCATAAGCTCACCATAAGCACTCATCCAAAGTATTATTTCTTCTTGACTATTATTATGAACACCTCTTTTTATTATAATGTCTCTAATCTCTCTCAATACTTCTAAGCTAATATTTTCAAATTCTATACTTAAAGGATCATAGAATAATGCCTCTCTTATATACAATTTACACTTTTTTTCATCGCCTAATATATTATAAAGCATAGCAATAAAGCTTAGTGTCTTTGAATTATAAGGCTCTATTGTATTTAAATATTCATAAGATTTTAATGCTCTAGAATAATCCTTTAACTCTATAAAAGCATTAGAAAGTAAATGCAGTTCCTCCGTGCTTTCAATATCATCAGTGTTTCTTTCCATTATTAGTTCTATAGTTTTATTATAGACATAATAATGTATAGCGTTAATTGCTACCAGATTCTCATCATAAGACTTACTCACTACAAAAATACTGAATTTCTTATATGTAGAATCCAAAAGTTTACAATATTCTACGCAATTTCTCTCTACACTTTTAAATTTATCAAGTCTGTTAATCCAAAACTTAACGCAGGATATATTTTCATATAAATTAGGACTTTCAAAATCCATAGACATAATTCTGTCAAAATCTTCCATAGATTCATTAAATAAGCCTCTTTTTAATTTATTTTCAATAACATTGAAAATATCCTTAACAGACTCCTTCCTAGAAAATAATTCTTCTTCCATTATATTTAATATATAATTCTCCCTTCATAAATCTAAAAACGTACAGAGATATATACGTATATTTATATAATATAATCAAATAAAAGTAAATTGTCAAGTACAAATAATATTTTTATACCCTTATTAATAATACTATATAAAGAAATATTATACAGATTAAATGTAAATTAATTTAATATAATTTTACTTAGACTTCTGATTTGCTGTAAACCAACTCTCCTGATTTAAAAACCATATTACACAAATTATTATCCAAAGTATAAAGCAAGAAATGAAGACTCTTTGAATTCCACACTACAATATCAGCCTTTTTACCAATTTCAATAGTTCCTATTTCCTTTCCCCTATTAAGAGCACAAGCAGCATTAATAGTTACTGCATTCAATATTTCCTCTGGGTTTAATCTGTATATTATATATGCTAATTTCATAATAAACTGCATATTTAAAGTTGGACTGGAACCTGGATTATAATCTGTTGCTATTGCAATAGGTATACCGCATTCAACCATATATCTAGCTCTAGCATAAGGCATTCCCAAATAAAAAGAAGCATTAGGCAATAACACAGCTATTACACCCTGTTTTTTTATTGTTTGTATAGACATATCATCTGCCATAATCAAATGTTCAGCACTTATAGCATTAAATCTAGCTGCTAAATAGGAACCTCCGCTAGTTTCCAACTGATCTGAGTGAATTTTTATACCCATATTGTATTTTTGAGCCGCTGTTAATACTATATCTGTTTCCTCCATATTAAGTCCGCAATCCTCACAAAATACATCACAAAACTCAGCAAGTCATAACCTTGATATTTCAGGTATCATTTCATTACATATTAAATCTATATAAGCAGCCCTATCATTTTTATATTCATTTGGAATTACATGTCCGCCCATAAATGTAGATACTATACTAATCTTATGATTATCATTCAATTTTTTCATAACATTTAGTATCTTTATTTCATCTTTCAATGTTAATCCATAACCGCTTTTACCCTCTACAGTTGTAGTACCATGTCTTAACATACTATCTAATATAGGTATTGATTTTTTATAAAGAGTATTTTCTGTCTGTTCTCTAGTATCATTTACTGTTGAAAGTATTCCATATCCTGATTTTATTATTTCAGAATAGCTCATATGACCAGTAATGATATTATACATTTCTTCCTCACGTGAACCGCCATATACAAAATGTGTATGGCAATCTATTAAACCAGGAGTTACTAAGGCACCATTAGCATTAACTGTTTTTTAGCCTTTTCTGTTGGATTTTCTCCAATATATTCTATTAATCCATTTTTTATACCTATAGAAACATCGTTATAAACCTGAACTTTGCCTTGATTCTTACCGGATAAACTATTGCTACCTTGAGCAGTTATTAATGAACCTATATTTTTAATAATGACATCAAACATAAAACACCAGCTTTAAATATTAACCATTTATAATTATAGTAATTTTATTAGATAAAACAATACAATAATTACATATTTAATAAAAATATATAACAATAATAAAATTATTATATTATTAATTATAAAACCATATATTTTTACATATATAAAATATTAATAAAATAATTTTTTTATATTATACATTAATGAGATAAAATATTACTATTTTTCTATATTAAGATAATCCATCAATCTGTCATAATCTGCATTAAGTATAAGTTTATCAGGAAAATTAATAGACTCTAATAAATCTATAGAATCTTTATGATCACCAACTTTATACATAGAATGAGCATCAGAAGTTACCACAATAGTAGTTTCATATTTTTTACAAGCCAAGGCAACCTCTTTGCATACAGGGCCGCTTCCAGGTCTTACTTTAAAAGATGATGAATTAATTTCTATAAGTTTATTATATTCTTTACACAATTTGACTATATATTCGATATCAAATGAAAATTTTGGATTTCCAACATGTCCCAAACAATCAACATCAGCATTCTTAACAACTTCAGCATATCCATTAGTATGGTCTTTTACAGTAAGAGGCTGTATAGCATCTTCATGATAAGAAGCTATAACAAAATCTAAATAATTAAGCACATTAGCACTTAAATCTAATTTTCCGCTATAATCTATTATATTTGCTTCACAACCTCTAAGAAGTCTTATACCATTAATATGATTAGGTAAATTATGCATAGCTTTAAAATGAACTGACTTAGCACCATCACTAGCAGCAGGTCCATGATCTGTTATAGCTAAAACCAAAAAGCCTTTTTCTTTAGCTGATTGCACCATTTCATTAACTGTGCTGTATGCATGTTCACTCACTAATGTATGAGTATGTAAGTCAGCTATTATTTTCATAATAATCCTTAACTATCAAGTTTAGCCTTTGCTATTTTTTCTATTATATCTATAGTATTATCAATGCCTATAAAATCGCTATTTAAACAAGCATGATAATTTCTAGCATCTCCCCAATTCTTACCTGTATAATAATTATAATGTTTGGATCTTAATTTATCCCTGTCTTTAAGAATTTTTTCAATATTAGAACTATCCAATTTATATTCATTAACTGCACGTTTGATTTTGCTTTCCATATCTGAATAAATAAATATATTTACACAGTTATCCATTCCTTCCAAAACATGGTTAGCACATCTTCCAACTATAACGCAAGAATGTTTTGAAGCCACTTCTTTAATAACATTACTTTGAGCAAAAAACATAGTATCTTGTAAAGATTCACCATTACCAAACACCATATTTCCGGCATAAGAACCTGTTATGGCAAAATTAAATAAAGAAGCACCTGTCAATTTTTGTTCATTTTCTTTAATATAGTCTGGAGAAAAACCTGTTTTATCTGAGGCCATTTCTATTATGGCTTTATCATAAAAAGGTATATCCAATTTTCTAGCAACCATCTCCCCTATATATCTTCCGCCGCTTCCAAATTCTCTGCTAATAGTTATAATGATATTTTTACTCATAGTTATACCTCACTTATAATTTTACCAATATTTAAATATTTGTCAATTAAAAACAATACCCTTTTAAGAATATTTTTTAATAAGAAAAAAAGGATATTCAATGCAAATAAATTAGAAGAAGTCTGAGAATGTTTTTTCTCTTGCATTTTCATCTTTCATAACACCTATGTCATATAAATATCTGGTAACTGCTAATGAAAAACCACCCTTTATAGGAGTTTTAGGATAAAGTATTATAATAGGAGTTCTTTTTTGTACTGATATCATTACTTTTTCTTCATCAAATAAAACCGGTCCTAAAAGTACTAAATTAATATCAAGAGAAAATTTTGATGTTACTTTTTTAACTTCCCTATATAAATTGATAGCCCAATCTATGTTTTTTACTTTATTAACTATTAAATACATTTTATCTGTCATATTATTAACATAGATCATTTTCATAAGTCTGTAAAGATCTGTAAGGGCTGTTATTTCTGGATTTGCCACTAATATTATATCATCAGACATTTCATAGAAACGCATCATAGGCTGTGTTATGCCTGCTGCATAGTCTATAATAACATAATCATATTCTTCTGCTAACACTTTCAAATCTTTTGCCAAATTAGATAAATTGAAATCATTTTCAAATTGAACAAATCTTTGTATATTAACACCGGCACTTATAACATCTATGCCGTATTCACTTCTTATAACACAATCTTTTAATGTTAAAGTACCTTCAAAATATTCCTGTAATTTGGATTGCGGTTTAACATGTAATAAGATAAAAACATTAGAACAGTTAATATCTATATCAAATACTAAGACCTTATATCCCCTAGAAGCTAGTTCTGCAGAAAAATTAACTGAACATAAAGTTTTGCCCGCACCACCTTTACCGCTAGAAAAAGATATTATTCTTCCCATAATTATTGTCCTGTATACAATTTTAATACTTGAGCCACTCTAAGTCTAACATTTTCGTCCCAATCTAATATATGCGGCTTCAATGCTTTAATTACAACTGTTTTATCGGAATTATCTACATTTTTTGCCAACTCATCAAGAGCCTCTAATCTTTTTTCAGCATCTTCATCTTCTAAAAGTGCTAAAATTTCTTTCATAGTTTCTTCCTTTAGAGAACAAAATAAAAATATTCTTCTAATAAATTATACATTATAAAATATTTTTGTCAAAATAAACATTATTTAATTTACAATAAAAAAATCTCATAATTTCACAATTATTAATGATTAATTTTTTTTATTGCTTCTTCTTTATTTAATTGAGCTTTAGTATAATTAGGATCTATTTCTATAGCCTTATCATAATCTTTTATAGCTTCTTCATATTTGCCTATAACATATTTAACAAATCCTCTGTTATTATAAGCATCAGCAGAATTTGGACTAAGCTCTATAACTTTATCATAATTCTTTATAGATTCCTGATAGTTTGATAAATAATAATAAGAAAGTGCTTTATTATAATAAGCATCTATATGATGATTATCAAATTCTATAACCTTATCATAATCTTTTATAGCTTCTTCATGCAATTCCATATTATTTTTTGCCACAGCTCTATTATAATACGCTTCAACATAAGAAGGTTCTATACTTACAGCCATATCAAAATCCTTTATAGCTTCTTTATATAATTCCAAGCTGCTTTCAGCATTGCCTCTATTATTATAAGCATAAAAATATTGAGGAGAAAGTTCTATAGCTTTATTAAAATCCTCAATAGCTTCTTTATACAAACCTAAATTATATTTTGATATTCCTCTATTATTATAGGCATCAGTATATTCATCATATATTTCTATGGCTTTGTTTAAATCAATTATAGCTTCATTATAAAGCTTTAATCCATTTTTGCATGCACCTCTATTATTGTAGGCATAAGCACTATTAGCTGGCGAGATTTCTAAAACTTTATTATAATAATTAATAGCTTCTTCATACAATCCCATACTTCTTTTTGCATCACCTATTCCATTATAAGCGTATATATCTGTGTCATCTAATTCTAATACTTTTTTATAATCTTCTATTGCCTCAATATATTTTTTTGAAATAAGTTTTATAAATGCCCTGTCGCTGTATGCATCAATATTATTACTATCTAAAATAATAGATTTATCAATATCCTTTATAGCTTCTTCATAATATCCTAAATTACCTTTAGCGAATCCTCTGTCATCATAAGCCTTTGAATGAGTTGGTACTAATTCTATTGTCTTGTCATAATCTTTTATAGCTTCTTCATAATATCCTAAATTACATTTACAATTAGCTCTGTTATAATAAAGTTCTGAATAGTTTTCATCTATTTCAATGGCTTTATCATAATCCTTTATAGCTTCTTCAAAAAATCCTAAAGCCTGCTTAGAAAGTCCTAAATAATTATATATTTCTGAATTATTAGAATCTTCTTCTAAAGCTTTATTCAATAATTCTATTGAATTTTTATATTGGCCTTCTCTAAATAATTTTACACCTTCTTCAAAGTATGACATTGTATTTCCTTATCCTTTATTATTTACCTAACTGTAAAAAATATAAAGCAAAGTATTATTTTGTCAAGCAATTTAGTTTTTTATTATTATGCTTAATAATTCATGAAGATTAAATACTCTTACAAAAAGTTAATATATCAAAACATAATTTAGTATGATTTAGTACTAATTTTGTAATTGCACTTTCACGTAGCGTATCCGAGTTTATCGAGGATACGCTTCACGAAAGACTGCATTTTTAATATAAATTTAGGTTATATCCTATATTTAATAAGTATTTTTCAAATATAAAATTCTAGAAATTGCGTTTTTTGCTACTTTGACGAAGTCCGCAGAGCGTGTGCGACAAAAAAGTATATAAAATTTACATAAAGTGCATCGGTTGACAAACTTAACAATTTTCAGTATATACTGAAACGATTTCATTTTGCCGACTACTGCACATTATGTAATATTATCAACTTTTTTGCCGC